>NZ_FNRX01000003.1 GCF_900105195.1 Rhodococcus pyridinivorans
GCGGTGGGTCAGACGCTCGTTGTGGTCGTGGTGGGCGTCGGTGCCGTCGCGGAGGGTGGTGTCGATGTCGGTTTCGACGTCGTGTCCGGCGGCGCGCAGGGCGGCGGCGGTGTGTTCGATGCGGGCGAGGTGGGGGGCGCGGTCGCGGCTGTGGGGGATGTACCAGGCGGTGATGCTGCGTCCCCATTTCCAACCTGCGGTTTTGAGGATCGGGGCGGTGCCGTCGCCTTTGCTGGTGCCGTCGATGATCGTGCCCGCTGTGGGGGTGTGCGTGATGGTGAGCATGTGCGCGTTTCCTGTTCGGGTCGGTAGTGCGCGCCGGTGGGGAGTCGCGGTGACTCCCACCGGCGCGGAGGGTGGATCAGTACTCGGCGATGAAGACAGGCCAGTGGGGGTCTGGGCGGGTGGTCCAGCGGAGGATCGTCCGCCAGTAGGTGGTGGTCCGGTAGGCGCGTTCCTCGTGGTGGGGGCACATGACCCACTCGCCGTCGGTGTGGGTGGCTTTGGTGGTGCAGCCGTTGTAGTCGCACCACTGGTCGGGAAGCTCGAGTGTCTGGACGGGGGCGGGAGTGGTCATCGCGTCTTTCCTTCCGGGGTGGTCGGTCAGCTGAGGCCGGATTCGATTGCGGCGCTGATTTCGTCCTCGGTCATGCCTGCGGCACGGGCGGCGGCCTTGGTGTCGCGGGACTCGGCCAGGACTACGGAGATGCCCTTGCCGGTCGAGATGTTTCTCGAGCAGGGCATCGATGTCGCGGCCGAGGTTGTGGAGCTTCGCGATGATCTCTTCCTTGGTCATGACTCTAGTTTACATCTGTTTTGATGCTTTTTCGATGTTTTGTTGCTAATTTTTTGGTGCTTTTCTGGTGATGCCGGTCACACGTTTTTAGGCTATGACCTGCGGTTTTGCGGGTGTATCGGGGGTTCGGTGGCGGTGGTGGAGCGGGTACCTCGGTCGGTCGGTGCTGCGCTGGTGAACCGGGCGCGGTGACTGCCGGGCAAGGGCGGGTTTTCCCTTGCTCGGTGGTCGGCGGGTCCGGTAGGGCCGTGCGGGGTGACCGGGCGCGGTGCACGCGGAGCGCGGGAACCTTGGGAGGGAGGGACAGGGGTCCGGGGGCGGAGCCCCTGGGGATCGGTAGAGCCGATGCTCACGGCAGACGAGCCGGGGCACACTCCTAGCCAGCGCGAGGCGGCACCGTCCGCCGGCCGCGGAGCATACGTTTACCGGCCCCGAGACCAACGAGGCAAAGATCCGCCTGCCACACCGACCCTCGAAGCACACTGCTCGTCGACACCCGAGACGACCCGAAGGGGGTCCGGGGGCGAATCGCCCCTGGTCAACGCCGCAAATGCGGCTCGGCGCACCGATCCGGGGACGATTCCCGAGTTCGATACGCCGAGGTGAGGCTGGCAGGCATCAGACGTGGACATTTTTTGATGTCGGCCTGATCTTTTATTGATTCAGATTTGAAGCTGAAAAGTTGTTTTTTTCGATGGTCTTGTGATGCTCAGATGGTGACGGAGGTGTCGGCCTCGGAGAGCCATCGGTAGACGGTGGCGACGGAGCGGTCGACTTCTTGGGCGATGACGGGCACGTCCACTCCGGCCTGGCGTCGAGTCAGTGCCCACTCGCGACGTTCCTCGTGGGAGTGGAAGGTCGGGATGCGGGTGGCGTCGAGGTGCGCGCCGGGTAGGTGGGGCAGTGGCACCTCGAGCTGTCGAGTGAGAGCGTCAGAGGTCGCGGTGCGAGTCGGTTGCGCGGCTGGGGTCTCGTTCGCAGTCCTGGCTGCGGCACGGTTCTCAGTGATGGTCGTGACGTGAGTCTTGGATGCGGTCGCGTTCTCGTTCGCGGTCTCACGGCGCGGCTGTGTCGCGGGCACGGATTCGATGTGAGTCTCGGCGGGGCTCTCGGTGGGCGCGGCGGTGCGACGGCCGAGAACGGTCAGCGCGTGGGTGGACGCGAGCAGTGAGATCGGCGGGAGTGTGGCGATCACGGCAGCGAGAACGGAGTTGAAGCCCGGCGTCGTGGTGAGAACGGCGTGGATCGCGTTTCCTGCGATCGAGACGGTGGCGGCGCCGATGAGAATCTTCCAGAAGAATCGTCGCGCCCGGTGGTCGTGACGTCGGGAGACGACTCCCATCGTTGCTTGCAGGATCGTTCCGTCGACGATGACGGGGAACAGGAAGGCGATCTCTCTCGGTTGGCCGGCCTGGATGCACAGGTCTCGCAGTGCGAGGAAGCTGAGAATGAACGCGGCCGCCCCGATTCCTACGGTGATGGTCACGCCTGCGAACCACATGGATCCGCTGACGGCGGTCACGGTGGCAGGTTCCGAGTTCTTCTCGTTCTTATGGCACTTCGTCGCTATCATAGCGTCCATAATAACAATGGGAACTATGAAATGAGAAGTGGTTTCTTATGTGAGAGTTTCAGGTCACGGTGAGTTCTTGTCTTGAGAATTGCGGCCGAGGTAACTGGTCGCGACCGCGAGATTGGAGCAAGTCGAGACTCACACAGCGAGCAGGACTGGCCTTCCTTCCCTGTTGGCCCGTCTCTTGCGTAACGGTGGTGGCGAGGTCCCCGAGGCCCGGCGGTAGGTATGCCGGTCGGTCGATGTCGCGTTCTTTGAGGTCGACGGTCCGGTTAGCTGGGCGGCCCGATCGGGCTCACGTCAGGTAGTCCTTCAAAGCGGTGGGTAGGTTTCGTCGCGACGGAAACACTCCACGATCAAAACACGGTATTCCAAGGATGCGCGATGATCACCGCACAGTGACCGGAGGACTACATGACTGAATCAGCATCGCCCGCAACCGCGATGTCCACATTGAACACACCCGCGTATGTCGTGGCCGGAATGGCGAGCATCGCCGTGATCGTCGGAAGTCTCGGACCGTGGGGGATACTGCAGAATCCGCTGGCCTCGGCCACTTTCAGTGGCACTGACAGCTCGGACGGAAAGCTCACCCTCATCGCTGCGGGAATTGCCGGAACGGGCTTGCTGGTGCGTGCATCGTGGAATTCTTCGGTGCCGCTGATCGTGGCGCTTCTCGCTGGAGCCTTATGCGCGCTGGTCGGATTCACCGACTTGTTCAGAGGTAACGCAATGTTCGCCGAGTCCGGTGACGTGTTCGCCTCGATTGGGTGGGGCCTGTGGTTGGTGTGCATTGGATCGGTTGCGTTGCTACTGGGGCTTATCTTGTGTTTGCTCCCGCAGATCGCAGAGGCATTCGGATCCTCGGCACAGACCACAGACGTACGGAACCCTTCGGCGCAGGAGCCATCGATGCGGAAAGGCCAGGTCAAGGCCACCAGATCAGCTTGGTACAGCCGTGTCGAGGCTTCGGACCGATGGGGGTACGTGATTGTTGCAACGTGCTGCCTGACGACAGTGGCCCTTCTCATTTGGGCATTCAGTGTCAGAGCACCGTGGGAGTGAATTATCGCCAGCGCAAGGCGTCAATTGAGTTCCGTCGCGTCGACAGGGCCAGCTCTCAAGGGTTCGGGAGACTACGGTCCCGTCGCTTCAAGCACGGTTCCATCGACCGACGCCGGTCTGGGAAGTGGATTTGATCTCTCCGGCGGACGGGACGTCCCAGGGGCGGCCGTTGTTGTGTTCGGTTTCGAGCCGTTCGATTGTCTCGAGGACGGCTGCCTCGAGAAATTCGCTCAAGGTGCTCGGCGGAAGGATGGCGCGGGTGCCGAGGTAGGCGGCGCGGATGCGTTCGGCTTGGTCGGTGTGGAACCCGAGTTTGAGTCGCGGTGTGCGTGACGCCTCGGTCATTGCTGCTGGTCCTGTTTTCCTGGGTGGCCGGGGGCGTTGCGTCCGACGCCGGTCTGGGAGAGGGATTTGAGTTCGCTGCGGCTGGGGGTGCGCCAGGGTCGGCCGTCGTTGTGTTCGGCTTCGAGGCGTTCGATGGCCTCGACCAGCAAGGTGGTGATGAACTCGCTGAGGGTGGCCGGGGGCAGGATGGCGCGGGTGCCGACGTAGGCGGCGCGGATCCGGTCGGCGTCGGCTTCGCTGATGTCGAAGGCCATGCGCTTCTTCCCGGTCATGGTTCTCATCGTAACTTCGGTACGTGTGTCGTCGACTCTGTCATGAGGGGAGAGGTTCGAGGTGTGGAAGGGAGCTGCCGGGGCGGATACCTGATATGGCTTGGCATGACCTACCCGAATAATCTCTGTATATGGCTCGGCGTGTCCTACCCGAATAGTCGATCTTGGTAGTGCACAGTACTCGGCATGGAAACCGTGGGGGAGTCCCTTCTCACTGACGAGCAGTGGGGAAACGAGGTGCTCCTGCCGCATCGGCCGTTCGCGACGAACCAACTCGAGCACGGTCAGTACCGAATGAGCCGTGACCAGGCATTGATGATGCGCTACATCCAGCACTCTCCACACGCGTTGCTCGGATCGATCGTCATCGACTGTGACCACCCCGATGCGGCGATGCGGGCGTTCGAGAAACCGTCGGATCATCCGACGCCGAGCTGGGTCGCGCAGTCTCCCTCCGGGCGGGCGCACCTGGGTTGGTGGCTGGGCGATCATCGAGTCTGCCGTACCGACTCGGCGCGGTTGACTCCGCTGCGCTACGCCCATCGCATCGAGCGAGGTCTGTGTATCTCCGTCGGTGGGGACTTCTCCTACGGTGGGCAGCTGACCAAGAACCCGATCCACCCTGAATGGGAAACCATTTACGGTCCAGCGGATCCCTACTCGTTGCGGGATCTGGCGACCATCTACACACCTCGTCAGGCCCCGCGCCGGCCCGACCGCTCCGTGGGTCTGGGCCGCAATGTGACGATGTTCGACACTGCCCGTAAGTGGGCGTACCCACAGTGGTGGCACCATCGTCATGACACCGTCGACCAGTGGCTTCAACTGGTTCTTCAGCGTTGTCACGGAATCAACAGCGAGTTCGCCGACCCTCTTCCTTTCATCGAGGTCCGTGCCACGGCGTACTCCATCGGCAAGTGGATCTGGCGTAACTTCGACGAGGGGACGTTCCGGGCGCGCCAGGCAGCACGTGGCAGCAAGGGGGGCAAGGTCATGAGCTCCGCCAAACGGGAAGCAAACAGGAAGCGGGCCACCAAGTTCGATTTGGCGACAGCATTGGAGTTTGCGCAATGAGTGGCAGCGCCCAGGCACAACAACGTCGGTCGATCACCGCAAAGGAACTGGCACGCCGGCTCGGCTCGTCGGAGCGCACTGCACGTCGTCTGATTGCCGAACCCCGAGACCAATTCCTCGAACGCGCAGAACGTCGACGCAAGCAGGTGGTCGAACTTCGCGAGCAGGGGATGAAGTACCGCGAGATCGCCGAGGAACTGAAGATATCGATCGGAGCGGTGGGTCGGATATTGCATGATGCCCGCAAGCTCGAGGGGTAGGAGCGGCTTCCGCGTGAAACGATTCGATTCCCCTTCGCCGCTGCGGTGCTGACCGGAGCGAGCATTTCTTCAGTAGTGGTTCCGGTCGAAGCGGTCCCCGCGGGTCCGGGTGCGCATGCCCAAGCGCTGGAACAGTATCTGCCGGATCTCGGCGAGAGCGGTGGCACGGGTGTCGTCGCTGGCCGGAGGGTGAGCAGCACGCCGGTCGAGTTCGGCGCGACGTTCGGCGGCGCGGCGGTCCTGGATCTCAGTGCGGCGCTCGGTGGGGGTAGGCCCTGACCACACGTCGGCGAGGGCGCGGAGCTGCCAGCGCAGGAAGGCGGTCGGGGACGTCAGGTGTGGAAGGGTGCGGTCGCGGCGGAACTCGGTGATCTGGTCGGCGATGTCGTCGCCGGTCCATCGGGTGGTGTCGATGCCTGCGGCGGTCAGGGCGTCGGCGATCGCTCCGACGTGGTGATGGGTGGTTCCGGGGACGTAGTGGCCATTCCGGTCCACGCCGCGGTATTCGGGCATCGTGGGACCGAGTCGGTCGGCCAGGCGCGCTGCGGCGATCTGAGCGTGTAGGGGTCGTGGGCCGCCCGGGGTTTTCGAGGAAGCTCGGGCGCGGCGCGTAGCGCGCGCGTTGGTGATTACTTGAGAACGAGAGATACCTGTAGAACCCAAAGGGTTCTCCGGTAGATCCGCATGATTCGGAAACTGGGGATAAACAGAAGAGGTGGCAGTGAACTTGCTGGTCAAGGCCCACACGGAAGCTGCGCGAAGTTGCTTTCCGCCGTGGGTGAGGCTGGCTTCGATGCGTTCGGCGATGGTGAGGTAGCGGCCGCGGACGAGTTCGACGGCGGCTCCGATGCGGCGAAGGATCTGGCGGGCTCGGTCGAGGACGTCGGTGCTGATGCCGGCGTATTCGGCGAGGGTGTCGCGGGCGGCGGTGAGGCTGCGGCCGGTGGATTCGTCGGCGTAAGCGGCGTGAGCGTTGGCGGCGGCGATGAACTTGTCCGGGGCGATGCGGTGCTCGTGGCAGATCTTGATGCCGGTCTCGCTGCGGGCGAAGGTGATGATCTGGCGCATCCATCCGGCGCGGGAGTCCCAGACGGGGATGGGGGAGTAGGCACCATCGGAAACATGCAGGTTGTAGCTGCCGCGACGGCGACCACGGCGGGTCTTGGGAGTAGCGCGAGCGGCGTGTGCGCTCCGTTGAGGGCGACACGCGGGTGTGTGATTTGAGGCGGAAGTTGGCCCAAACGAGCAGCGCTCGCTAATATGCATAACGAAGACTTTCTGGTGAGAAAGTTCGAGTGGCCCGAGAGAGTTTGGCGACTGGCTCGGTCACATATTCGGTTTGGAAGACCCCTCGCTTGGCAGGCGGGGGGTTTTCTGCATCTGAGGGCGGTCTAGTTGGCGGCTAGCGGCCCCTCGCTGGTGACGTTTACACGGCCACCGCCTTGATCTCGCGGGCAAGGTCCGGTCGACCGGCTTGCAGTGCGAGCAGGTCGGCGACGTACTGAGACAGCGCGACCTTGGCGTCCTTGGCATCGTTGCGGAGCTGTTCGTGCAGCTCAGCGGGGATACGTAGAGTCATCGCAGCGCGGTCGCCTTTGTGCGGCTGTGCCATGCGTAAACCCCCGTTCTTCAAGATCGGCCCGTTGAATCTGACTCAGGTTAGCGGCTGAGAGGGCGGATGTCAGTTACCCCCGTAAATCGGCGTGGCGCGTGTCGACTCGTGGGACGACAGCATAGGTCTGAGCCGGGACCCCCAGCTGCGTTGTGTACTGCGGATGGTGGGTGCTGCAGCTGTGGTCGCTCCGTCCGGGGTTATTGCGGGACGAGCCACGGGTGGAGGGGCCAGCGCTTGCTTCGAAGAAAGGAGTAGTCGGCAGGTAGGTTCCCTGGGGCAGCTGCACTGTGCCTACGGCTGGGGAGGTTATAAGTTAATCGTGATTCTCAACGAGTGGCATCTGGTCGAGACGTTGGTAGACGGTGAGATGTCCGTTGTCAGCTGCGGCGGCACGGTCAAGGATTGGGCGTCGGTGACCCGGCATGTTCAGCCGGCTCCGGACCTTCCGGTCACGCCGATCGTCGACGAAGTGGTTCGCACTCGTCGTCCGGTCACGATCGATCTGTGCTCACGTAAGGAAGCGCAGAAGGCGTTCCACATCAAAGCGCTGCCCGTTCTCGGCCCGAGTGGGGAGGCACACGGCGTCCAGGTGTGGGTGGGAGAGTCCGGCCGGGTCCCCGGCCCGCCTCGGATCGCAGCCGGGATTGCGTGGAATCTCGAGCGGATGGTGATCGGTCAGACGATCGAAGCATCGATGATGTCCGGGGTGCTCCCTGAGGAGCACGTGCCGGAGCGAACTCCGGCGGAGTACATCGCCAATGCGGTGAAATTCGATGATTCGGCGTCGTTGTTCGAGCTGAGCATCGAGCCGGTGCATGGTCGTCGGTGGGCGGCTCCCGTATCGGTTCTGCACGCGGACGGTCGGGTGATGCGTTGGTACTGCTGGGGCAAGGGGTGCACTGATCCGGGCAACGTGGGATTGCGGCTGCTGTGGCACGACGTCTCCGATACGACGTCACCGGAGTTGCCGACACTGAGCGAGCTGGGAATGCAGGAGATGCTGCGGTCTGCGGAGGTCTACACCGGTGTCTTTGTCGCCGACCTCGCGGTTCTGGTGATGTGGCTACCGGACGCTCCGCCATGGGTGTTCTGGCGAAATATCAAGAGTGGAAACGAGATCGTGCATCCCGACGACCGGCATGTACTGGCCGACGCGCTGGCAACGTTCCGTTCGGGTAATACCGCTTCTCGGTGCGTCCGCGCCCGTCTGCGTTCGGAATCAGGTTGGCAAGCAGCGCATTTGTCGATCAGCCCGTATCCCGGTCCACTCAGTGACCGTCTCGTGCTCGTTCGAGTTTCAACGATTCCGGACGAATTCGATTTGCTCACAGAGGATTTGCAGGGTTCTGATCGGGGCATGTCGGGCAGGTAGGTTGGCCCCGGACTATCTGCCGTGGTCTGGTAATTTGTCTTCCGCGTCCCCTTCTGTGGGGATTTCCCGGGGCTTGTCCACTCGGTCCTGGATGTAGCACAGCCGGTTTCGGCCGCCTCCGCATGCCCGCGCGAGGCGGGCTGCTATCTCTGCGGGGGGAGAGATTAGACGTGGTGATCCGTATTTGTCGTGCGTCGACACACAGCGTGTCGCGCGTGTCAGACGGGTGCGCCCGGCGGCCGGGTTCGGGTCCGTTCGTAGGCGGCGCGGACCTCGGCTGTGTCCACTTCCAGAGCTTGGGCCAGTCGTTCGGCCACCGGCTCTCGCAGTACGGTTTCCCCCAGCTCGAGGCTGCTGAGCGAGGCTGTGGAAATGCCTGCTTGCAGCGCCAGCTGGGGCTGGGTCAGGCCGGCCTGGACGCGCAGATCGCCCAGATACCGGTCGTGCGGGGGTATCCGCACCAGCTCGGACATCGGAACGTCGAGGGCGGCAGCGACACGGGCCAGACGGTCCACCTGCGGGGTCGCCTGCCCGGATTCCCAGGCACGCACGGCCGCCACGCTCACTTCGGCAAATCTCGCCAGGTCACCACGGGTGTAACCCTTCTCCGTCCGCAGATCGATCAGCCTCTCGCGGTCGAATCCCCGAAGAGGCCGTCTCGTCATGCCCGAAACCTTTCCACGAGCCATAACACTGCCCTACAGGAATGGCTTGCGTCATCTTCCACTGTAATAGATTTTGCTGTAGTATTCCGGAATAGAGTTTCAATGAAGGGTTTTGTGGGGAAGGGGGTAACGATCAGCTGAGCCGAGGAGCGTCTGGCCCGGCAATCAGCGCGAGCCACGGTGAGGCCACCGGCAAAGGGAAACCCCCGGACACGTGTCAGTGATTGGCGTCGGTGTCACGTATCCGGGGTTGAACCACCTACGTAACAACCCATCCGGGCTGACTACGCAAGCTCGGGCACCAGGTCACTACGGACGAGAGCCCACTTCCTTGTCGGGCGCTGCTGCTCTGGCGTTACTCGACTGTGCGCGCCGGGCAGCAGCGTTCCCGCACCTAGCCGGCGCTGCCGACACGTGCACAAGCGGACTACCTCTCTGTGGTGACCACCCGATCTTCTCGGCCCTGACGGATCCCTGTCTCGCTCAGGTCCTTCACGCATTCGGGATTCGATTCATTCGCAGAAAGGCGATGTACATGTCCGTATCCAACGAAGATCAGCTGGTTTCCGGCACCGGCAGACACCGGCGCCGCCGAACGACCAGTGCGGTGCTCAGCACCGCGACTCTGGCACCGGCGGCAGCCGGGTTGCTCATTGCTTTTGCGCCGACGGCAGCAGCAGCGCCGACCGGCGACTCCGGCGGCGGGCAGGCGGGCATCACGTCCCCGCCGCAGTCCGGTGGTGGGCAGGCGGGCATCACCTCCACGCCCCCCTCGACTTCTGCTCCTGCACCCTCGGCTCCTGATCCACAGCCCGCCGAGAACTTCTGGGTAGCGCCTCCGGCCGAGTACAACCGCGGCACCCGCGCCTACAACCCGCAGACCGGCGGCGGTGTGTCGATGGCGCAGTACAACGGCTATTCGGGCGGCGACAACTCCGTCTACTCCGGCTACTCCGGTTACAGCGTTCCTGCTCCGCAGGCGCCGGTCGTGGTCGAAGGCCCGACCCTGCCGATCGAGGCTCCGGTCAACAAGATGCGTTTCGGCCGGGTGATCTTCGACCAGCCGAACTGGGTCTCGGACGTCGATGCCGAAAAGACCAATCGCACGACCGCAGTGGTCGAGGCGATGGTCACCGACTACCACCGGTCGACCGGCGTGGAGACCGAAGAGGCCGAAAAGATCGCCTCGGCCCAGGTCGCAGGCACGGCTGTAGGTGCAGCGACCGGATTCGGCACCGGCTGCCTCGCGGCTGGTGTCCCGACCGCACTGGCAGTGGGCACGGTCGCGGGCATCGTCGGGGCGGGAGCAGGCACGATGGTGCCCCTGCCGATTCCGGGGGTTGCTCCCGTGACCTCGGGCGTTGCCGCTACCGCCGCTGGTGCGGCGGCCGGATTCGGCGTCGGATGCGCGGTCGGTGGCGGACTCGGCGCACTCGGCGGCGGTCTGGCCGGGTACGGGGTCGGCACGGCTTACGGCGCGGGCGAGGATGCCACGCCGATCGAGACCGAGGTGCCCGATATCGAGGCCGAACAGGTCACCGAACAGGTCGACACCACGCTCGCGCAGTGGTCGGAGGATCCCATCGGTGCGGCTGCTGCCGACGCTGTGCAGACCTTCGCCACCGAGACCGCACCTGCGATCGATGAGCAGGTCCGCGACTTCGTTCAGGCACAGCCCGGCGGCGAGCAGGTCATCGAACAGGTCGACCAGGCACTCGACTCGTTCTTCACCGACGCGACGCCGGGGCTGGCATCGCGCCTGGTCAGCGAGGCGGTCGGTCTGGGTCTCGGCACGCCCGCACCCGCAGTCGACGCCTGAGTCCAGTCGAAGAGGGAGACGAACCGATGAAGCGGAACGACCGAGCGGGCTCACCTCGGGTGCTCGATGCGACCGCACCTCGCACCCGGATGGTTCGGGAGTCGGTGCCGGTGTCGGTACCGGTGGCCGAAGAGCGCTTTTCCTCCGGGAGAACCGCGTCTACCCGTGAGTCGGCGTCTCGAGTGGTCGCGGCGGCCGATGCCGGTCGCCGCGCCACTCACCCGACCACGCAGGTGACCACGCGCCGCCCTGCCGGGAAGGGACTGACCTATGCCGGCCTCGGCCTCGCGGCCGTGGCCGTCGTGGGACTGGCCGGCTGGAGCATCACCGCTTTCGTCGGCGGCGGTGACGACGACGCGGACTTCGGTGGCCTGGTCCCGGACACCGCAACCGCTGCGCCGACCGCGGCCGCGGCAGCGGCAGATGATCCGTGCTCGCCTGGCGAGGGTGACCAACTCTCCGGCGAAGGGGTGATCGCGGCGCTCGAACACCGCTATTACCTGCTGCGTTCGGGTGAGTCGGTGCGGGAGTTGATGGCCCCTGATGCGCCGTTGCCCGAAGCGGCAATGATCCAGCAGGGCATCGACACCGTGCCGCTGGGGACCACGCACTGCCTCGAGGTCACGGCCATCGGGCCGAACACCTACAGCGCGCAGATCACCGAGGTCCGCCCGGATCGGCGCAACGAGTTCAAACAGCGCATCACAACGACCACGGCCGAGGACGGCCGAGTGATGATCCGCTCCATCGAAGAGGTCGGGGCATGAGGAAAGCAAGTCTCGCTCTGGCAGCGGCAGCAGTGACCACCGCGGCCGCGGTGAGCACACCGACAGTTGCTCACGCAGCGGAGACGAACGGGTGTGCGCGCACGATCGCGCTGATGATTCCCGGCACGACGGAAACGTCCGCTCATGCTGATCCGACCGTGCCGACGGGCATGCTCGCGGCGGTCGGTGACGCACTCGAGCAACGGTTCGGCAAGAACCTCGACGTGGTGTACGTGCCGTATCCGGGCGAGGCGTTCTTCAACGGCACGTCCTATGCCGAATCGAAGTCGCGGGGCGACAAAGCGGCAGCGGAGTTGATGGAACGGTGCCCGTCGTCGAAGTACCTCATCGCCGGGTACAGCCAGGGCGCGCAGATCGGCAACGATCTGGCCGTCAACATCGGCCACGGTCTCGGCCCCGTCACTCCGCAGCAGGTCAAGGCGGTGATTCTGCTCGCTAATCCGAAGCGGGGCACCGAGGGCGCAACGTTGATCGGCCCGCCCCTGAGCGGTCAGGGCATCGCTGGGCCGGCCCCAGAAGGGTTCGGCAAGCTCGCGGGCAAGGTGTTCGACATCTGCCACCCGGACGATGCGTACTGCAACACCGATGGCCAGTCGACGCCGTTCCTGGCGTCTCTGGGCCGGATCATCGCCAATCCGCCGGGAGCGGTCGACGTTTCTGCCGAACTCGCCTCGACTGCATCACCCCAGACTCCGACGATCACCGGCACGTCGACAGTGGCGCAATCCTCCCTGGTCGATGAGCTGTCCTCGCCGGGGACCTGGCGCAACGCGGATCTGTCGGCGGTGTTCGGGGCAGCCTCGCAGCTGGCCGAGTCGGTGTCGTCGCTCGATGCCGCTGGTCCGACGTCGACCACCTCAGCGGCGAACATCGCCCGCATGACGCAGCAGGCGCGGCTGGTGTCGGAGACTTTGACGCCGATCGACCAGGCGCGAGAGTGGATCGACAGCAATCCGGGCGCGCGTGAGACGTTCACCTCGGCTCCCGAGGGATCGCCGGAGGCGACCACGGCGGGCGTGCTCGACATGCTCGAGCAGGTCGATGTCCCGGCAGTGTTGTCGGCCGCCGAAGCGGTGACCGGCGTGAGCACGGCCTTGCTCAAGTCACGGGCCTCGGGCGAGTCGATCGATGTGTCGACGCTGGCAGAGTCGGCAGATGCGCTGGTCGCGGGCCTGTCGCCGTTGGCGGCCTCGGGTCCGGTGGAGTTGCGGACGGCAACGCAGGTGCTTTCGGTGGCCAAGCCGACGACGATCATCAATCAACTGCTGGGCGTCGTCTCCGGCGTGACCTCGGTCGACTATCCGGCGGTGGCGGCCGGGTTGCAGCAGCTTCCGATCAAGATTGCCACCGGCGATGTGCACGGAGCGCACGCGGTCGCGGGGGATCTGAACAATCAGCTCTCCCCGCTGGTGAAGATGGCTGCCGGGGTGGATTTCAAGACACTCTCGCGGCTGGTGGCGATGGTTCCGGACCCGTCCGGCACGGCCGCGATCGCCGCGCTGGTGCTCGATCTGCTCGGCAACGTCGATGTGATTCGCTTGGCCCGCAATGTCGGTGAGATTCAGGAAATCGCCTGGTCGGTGGCCGAAAGCGGGAACGTGCTCGAGCTGTCTCGGCTGATGCCGGTGGCGGTGGAGCTGGCGCAGGTGGCTCTCGGCGTGCTCACCCCGGGCCAGAAGATGAGTCCCGATCAACTGCACGATCCGGGCGATCCGATCGGCTCGCTGATGGCGGTGCAGGCACAGGACAGTGATCTGGCCGGCCTGGGCCAATCGGTGATGACGCTGGCGAGTAGTGACGGTGCGGCAGAGCTGGGGCAGCTGGTGGCCGAAGGATTCACCGCGGCGAGTTTCTACGCCTCGAACTCGCACATTGCGTATCCGAGCTGGTCCCCGGATGGGAAGGACAACGCGATCGACACGATGGTGAACGTTTTCGCCAAGGCGATCGGCTGACGCCGGGCGGTCCTGGTCAGCGGGTGGTGCCGCTGCCAGGACCGGGAGCCTTCCACTAACGCGACATCCGACCTCGGGCGGGCGGATGCGAAGTCACTCACGTGCATGGCCTGGGCGGGCTAGCGACAAGCACTCATGCAAAGGGGGTGAGAACGTGGCTTCTTCGACGACGAAAATTTCGCTAGCAGCCAGCGTCGTGGCCCTGATGGGTGCGCTGGTGATGTGCGGCAGCGACAATCCCGATCCGGACAACTGCCTGCCGACGCAGGGACCGTCCCGGTCACCGAACAACCTGCGTGCTGCCACCGGCAAGAAGGTGCAGCCGATGGTCACCGGCACCTACACGTTCACCTCCGGTTTCGGCCCGCGCTGGGGTACCTCGCACAACGGCATCGACCTGGCAGCACCGATCGGTACGCCCTTCTATGCACCGATCGACGGAATCGTTGTTGCAGCAGGAGATTCCGGCGCGAGCGATGAGAACGGTTTCGACAACTGGATCATCGTCGACTCGGCCACCGCGGACGGGTCGACCATCTCGATGGTCTACGGGCACATGTTCCCGGACGGTGTTCTCGTCTCTGTCGGTGACGAGGTGCGCGCCGGGGATCTGATCGGCCTGGTCGGCAACGCCGGAGGTTCGACCGGACCGCACCTGCATTTCGAGGTCTGGCCCGGGGGCCGACTCGACGGCGGATCTCCGATCGACCCGATGCCGTGGCTGGCCGATGCGGCTGAACTCGACGCCCTGCAACAGCGTCCGACCTCGCCGAATGTGCAGCTGGTCGCGGCCGAGACTTCGCTCGGTGCCGGCTGCACCGGCCTGACGCGCCCCGGCGGACGCTCCCTCGCGCCGGGATCGGTCCCCGAGGAGTTCCGGGAGTGGATCGTCAAGGCGGCTCAGACCTGCGAGGCGATCGACGCTCCTCTACTGGCCTCCCAGCTCTACGCCGAGAACCAGTTCCGCTACGGCCCCTCCTCGCCGGTGTCTCCGGCGGGGGCACGCGGGCCGGGACAGTTCATGCCCGCGACCTGGGCCTCGATCGGTCAGGACTACGACGGTGACGGCGTGGCCGACGTGAATTCCATCGGTGACTCGGTGATGGCCATGGCCGACTACGACTGCCAGATGTGGGAGCAGACGCAGCAGTGGCTCCGCGAGGGGAAAGTCTCAGGTGACGGCACCGAGTTGATGCTCTCGGCCTACAACTGCGGGCCGGGCAACACACTCGCTTCCGGCGGGGTGTGCGGCAACGCGGAGACCACGAGCTACGTCCGCACCATCCTGGCTGGCCGCGCTGACTTCGCCGGTGTCGACCAGCCTCGGCCGCCGTCGGTGAGCGGTTCGCGGGTGGTCGATGCAGCACTCGGATGGCTGGGCACCGATTACGCCTGGGGCGGCGGGGATGCCACCGGCCCGACTCGCGGCATCGCCGATGGCGGTGTCGCCGATGAGCACGGCGACCACAACAAGGTCGGCTTCGACTGCTCGGGCCTGGTCGTGTACGCGGTGGCGCAGGCTACGGACGGAAAAATTGTTCTGCCACACCAGGACTCCGCTCAGGTCAACGATCCCCGAGGGACGCCCGTAACCAAGGCGACGGACTTGCAACCCGGAGACATCGTGCAGCCCTACCCCGGCCACGTGTGGATCTGGATGGGGGACAACAAAGTCGTCGAAGCACCCCAGTCCGGCGAGAAGGTCCGGATCACCGAATGGACGCCCCCGAAGCAGGTCAGAGCCATTCGATTTGGTTGATGCACAACGGATTTCATACGCCAGAACATCGGAAACGATGACACACCAGGAAGGAAACATCACACCGTGAGCGAAGAGTGGGACAAGGCGGAATCGGCCGTCCGCACCCTCGGATCGACCCGGACAGTCCAGGCGATGACGGCCTCGGACCTGCGGGCTTGGGCTGCGGAGAACAACCTGATGACGCGCACCCAGTGGCCGAAGATCAAGCGCGAGCTCTACAAGCAGTTCGATGTGGACTACGACGTCCTGCGAGAACGCGAGCAGCGTGAACGGGCCGAGAAGCTGGCCGCGGCCGCCGCGTCGGCTCCGGTGGTGTCCTTGGCCTCGGCCGGCGACGAACGTGGCTCGTTCGCCGTCGTCGGCGATGCCGACACCAGCGATGTCGCCTGGTACGGCTCGTTCCACAAGGACGATCGGATCTTCCGGCCCGGCGATCAGGACTCGGCGGATGAGGCCAGCGCCGGTAAAGCCGTGTTCCTCGCTGCGAAAGTCCGCGACCACCTCGAGGTCGAGGCGGTTCGGTTGCGTCTGCGGGTGAGCAGTGAACGCATCGACGGGGTGAAACTGGCCGATCTCGCGGCAAAAAAGCAGGTCATCCTCGATCTTGAGGTGACGCCGACGGGCAATCCGGCCGAGCAGTGGTGCCTCGAACCGGGCTACGGCGAATGGCGGGCGATCCGCCTGTCGGATCTGGTGGTGGCCGAATGATCCGCCGACTGGCACTGATCGGTGTCCTCGCCGGAGCCCTAACGGTGGCCGGATGCAGCTCCGAGACCGACCAGGATCAGACCACTACGAACTCGTCGGCACAGCCGTCGTCGACGGAGGCATGGCCTCCCACCGAACCGGCTGCACCCACCGAGCAGTCCACCCCCGCTCCGGCGGCACCGAGTGTGGACACCTCCGATCCGGGCGAGCTCGGCGGCACGGTCGTTGGGACCTGGTTCTCCTATGACACCCGTACCGACACCAATCGCAACGACGCGCCGGTGCGGGCCGCCGATCTGGGCGTGCTGACCAGCGAACTCGACGCGCAGGTCCGCGCCGATGTGCAGATCCCGGTCAAGGCCAGCGGTGAGTGGGCACAGTGGGCGTCGCAGGGCGCGACGGTCACCGCCGTGGCGGTGGAGGTCCCCAACCAGGGACAGGCCAATACCGCGACGAAGTATCACGGCATGTACGAGGTGACCAGCACGGTCACCGATTCCAGCGGCACCGAGATCGGCACAGACGTGCAGTACGTCGCCGTGGTGCTGACCGACAACGGCGACGGATGGCGCGTTTCGTCCGTCACCACCCTGTGAGGTGAGCGTGATGGCTGACATCGCTGACTACAACCACGAACCGACCATCGACCCGCGTCGGCTGCGGCTACGCCCGAACCGTCCCGCTGTCGAACCCGAACCGGCCCCGGCTCCCGAGCCTGTAACCGAGGACATCGCCGATCCGTACGGGGTCGGAGTAGATGCTCTCGCGGCCGTCGACGAGCCGATCACGCCGACAACAATGCCGTCCACCGGGCACGGCGCACTGTTCGACGAGGCCGCCTCACCGGCACTTTCCCAGCCTGCTCAGTGGGGTTGGCGGGGTCGGATCAATGCAGCTCTGGGAACGAAACTGGCCCCGAAGGCGGCATCGGCAGAGACCGGCCACCGGGCGGCGGTCGAAGCGATCCAGCGAACGCTGCCGGGTTCGGGCACGGTCGCTGTGGTCAACACCAAGGGCGGAGCCGGCAAAACTCCGACGTCGATTGCGCTGGCAGCGATGCTCGGTAAGCATCGCGGCCGCGGGGTCGTGGCGGTGGATATGAGCGAGGCCGGCGGCACCCTCGGCATTCGCGCAGCGCGCACCGCACCCATCGAACGCACGGTGTGGGATGTCCTCGACAACGCATCGCGGCTGATGTCGGCCGACGTCGAGGCGGGGGAGCTGGCGGCGTATCTGCGGCTCCAGCCCACCCACGACGAGATCCTGGCCGGGGACACCGATTCTTCCTACGACGACATGCTCGGCGAGGACGAGTGCGCGGCGTTGGGCGCGGTGCTTCGTCGCCATCGCGACCTGCTGATCATCGACACAGCCACCACTCCGCAGGCCGGGGCATGGCAGTGGGCGGTGCGCCACGCCGACGTGCTGGTGGTGCCGCTGCCGATGCGCCGGGACATGGCGCAGCACGCCTACGCGATGCTCGACGGCCTCCGTAAGCGAGGGTTCGAGCATCTGCTGCGCTCTGCGATCGTGCTGCTGTGCGCGACGCCGGGGTCCGATCCGAACCTCGAAACTGCGATTGTCGACGAGTTCGACTCTCTCGGTGTGCAGACCTACGTTCGGGTCCCGTTCGAGCCGGTCTTCGCCACCGGTGAGCGGATCACGCTCGAGGCGTTGTCGCAGAGTTCGATCATCGCGTGGACGAATGTCGCGGCGATGGTGACCGATGCGCTGGCCGAGGCCATCGTCGAGCGGCAGGCCGGATTCCGGCAGCAGGGGGTACCGGCTCCGGCGGTCGCCCCGGAGCCGAATCCGCCGACGTTCGCGGCGGACGTTCCGAGCTTCGTAGCGCCCCGGCCGGCCCCGGCTCCCGAGTCGGTTCCCGCAGCTGAGCCGCCCCTGGCCCCGGTAGTGGAACCCGCTGCCGCTCCTGCTGTCCGGGTGCCTGAGACGGACCCGGCCAGGGACCTGCCCCTGGACTACCGGCCCACCGCCGAGGCGGCGGAAGCGGTCCCCGAACCGGACGCCTCGAGCGAATCCGCTGCTGAGGTGCACCAACCGCCGGCCCCGGCCCGACGGCCGCAACCACCGAAGCCGTCGAGCTTCGATCCCTACGCCTGACCTTCTGTGTGAAAGGACTCTCAATGATCCTGTCAAGCCGCCCCCGCGGTGACCGGCACGGTCGGTTGCCAGGTGCGGTGGTCGCGGAGCAGAGCGTAGAGAACGTCCACGCGCCGCCGAGCCAGGCAGATCGTGGCCTGGACGGGACGCTTACCTTCGGCACGTTTGCGCTGATAGTAGGCGCGGGATCGAGGATCGCAACGGACCGCGGTCAACGCCGACATGTACATCACCCGGCGCAGGCGCCTGCTGTAGCGCTGAGGGGTGTGCAGACGCCCGGTGCGTTTACCCGAATCCCTGGGTCGCGGCGCCAACCCGGTCCAGGCAGCGAGCTGATCGGCCGATCCGATCAGGGCGGGGTCACCGACTGCGGCAAGGAATTCGGCGCCGAGCCGGAATCCCATACCCGGCAAGCTCAGGATCACTTCGGCCAGAGGGTGACGGCGAAATCGGGCCTCGATCTCCGCGTCCACGGCCCTGATACGTGCGTCGAGATCGATCACCGCCTGCGCCAATTCGGCGACCAGTTCGGCAGCGACATCTTCCCCCGGCAACCGCACGGTCTGCGCCTTCGCAGCGGTGACCGCGGCCCGGGCGATCGATTCGGCGTGGCGCACCCCGGCCCCGGTGAGCATCGTGGCCAGTCGGGCCGCACCGACACGGCGGATCGCTTTCGGTCGCTGGTAGCGGGCCAGCAGCACCACCCAGCCCCGGTCCGAGGAGATCTGCGCGAGGCGTTCGAGGCCGGGGCAGATCGCGACGAGTTGCTGACGCAGCCGGTTGATGGTCCGGGTACGGTCGGCGACCAGATCGGTGCGGTGGCCGGTGAGCATCTGCAGCTCACGGATCAACTCGTCGTCGGGACGCAGAACGGGCAGGTCCGACCGCATCCGGGACTGATCGGCGATCACCCGGGCGTCGCGGGCGTCGGTCTTGGCTTCGCCGCCGCGGTAGACCGACGATGCCTGCCACACCGAACGTCCGGACAGGTAGCGCACCGGTTTCCCGGCGTCGGCCAGCACAGTCAGCAACAAGGTGACGTAGGCGGTGGTCAGATCCACCGTCCACGACACCGTCTCGGCGAGTGCGTCGATCTCGGTGATCACCGCACGGATCGTTGCTTCGTCGTTGTCGCATCGCCGCGAGAGCACCACCGTCCCGGAGGTGTCGAGTACGCATATCCAGTGGTGTTCTTTGCCGACGTCGACTCCTGCCCACAGTTGCGAACCGGTCATCGGATTTCCTCGTTTTCGCTTGTGTTCCGGCCTGGCCCCGATGGACGCCTCCGCCGGCATTTCCTTAAACAAGCGATCATGCGCAGATCTCAATCAGCGGTCCGAGGTGTCCAGACAGGTCGGGTGGCCAGTCCTTTCAAGCCCCACTCGAGAGTGGGCAAACCTTATGCAGCCTCGCCCGGCCCGCCCGGGTTACAGCTCAACGTAACTCTCACGAAGTAACTGCACCTACGAACTTAAGGACCCCTGTGATGTCTCGCAATACCTCGATGCGGTCGCTACCTCGTAGCGTGGCCCGTGCTGCGTCCCTGCTGTCGGCCACGATCGGCACGGTGTTGCTCACCGCCGGTACCGCCTCGGCTCAGACCGACAATCCACTCGACGGAATCTCCCCTGATCTGGGGGTGTTCGGTCCTACGTTCCAGAGCACCTGGTCGCGGATTGCGGGCGGTATCTGGGGTGCGGTCCTGGCGGTATCCGCAGTCAACCTGATCATTTCGCTCTACAAGATCCGTAAGGCTCGCGCCGGGGGCTACCAGAGCGAATTGAGCGATTCGATGGATTCGGCCAAGACCGCTGGCGTGGCGTTCGGTTGCGTGGCCGGAGCCGGGATCATCGTCGGCGCCATCTTGTTCGTCGTCAACGGCTAATAGCCGATCTACCAGCACTGTTAGGAGAATCAGATGGCACCCGATTTCAGCTCGATCAAGCCGGGCTCCCAGCAATCGCCCCCGGCAACAGCAGTACCGACGCCGACATCCTCGGCGAAGACGGCAGAGACCAAAGGATGGAAGGCGGCGTTCGGCAGACTGCCCTCATGGTTCAAGTACGGCCTGGTGATCCTGCTCGTGGTGACGATCCTCGGGATCATTCTCGCGGGGTTGAGCGGCGGTAGCTCGGAGTCCGACACGGTGCGGACCGGGCACGGCCCCAACTCGATCACCAACGGTGTTCCGCATGGCTACGACCACACCGAGGCCGGAGCACAGACCGCGGCCGCCAACTTCGTGCAGGCAGTGAGCCAGATCGCCCTCGGCCGGGTGACCGCCGCCGACCTGAAAAACAACCTTGTCGGGGACGGCGCCAGCGATGCTTTGATTGCCATTGTCGAGGACAACGTCTCGCACTCCGAAGACACCGTGATGAACAACATCCCGGTCCTGGTCAACGTCACGGACTACTCGGATGACCGTGCGGTGGTGTCGGTGTGGGCAGTCTCGGCGAGCCAGAGCGATCTGAGCGGCACGGGCAAGATCAGCGTCCTCACGGTTTGGTCCACGACCACGGTGACCTTGGAGTGGGAGAACGGGGATTGGAAGGCCGTCGATTGGGCGTTCCGGTCCGGACCCGAGCCTGAAGAGGTCTCGTTCCCCGAAGGGGACTCCACTCTCGCCGAATTCGGCGCGAACGGCCTCTACACCTTCTTCGTGGAGTAATCATGCGACCCCTTGTCCGTACTTTTCTTGCGGTGCTGCTGGCAGTGCTCGCGTTGGCCTCGAGTGCGATTCCCGCGTGGGCGCAGCAGCTCAGTGGCGCTGCCGAAGGGTGGCCTGCCGGGATGCCAGACGAGCTCAAGGAGTTCTTTCCCGGTCACCCGGAGTTCGAGGCGGCCGGGTGGTCGACCGATCCGGCGTGCGCGGACAAGGGTGGCGACTTCGGGCAGTACCTCGCGCAGTACCTCCGCTTCGACCAGCAAATTCTCTACTGGGCGTCCCCGGTGACGCAGCGCATCGCGCAGTACGCCGAGCTGATGGGCGTCTCGGAGGATGAAGCGAAGCAAGCGGTGCTCGACGGCAAGGCTCCGACCACCTGGCCGGCATCCTTCCCCGGTGGCGACCCGGAGTTCTCGCCCTCGGCCAAGGTGTGCGCTGCGGATCTGGCGAAGTGGTCCGAGCCGGGCGGGAACCACTGGGGATTTACCTGGGCGGCAGCACCCGACGCCGGTTCGATCGCAGTGATGAAGCAACAGAAATGGGTCGACAACCTGCCGGACGACATCTTTGAGAATCCGTGCAGCGACCACGAGATGCTGTGCAACAGGGCCTATTTCCTCGACTGTGACAAGACTTCAGGGCCGGATGAACTCGTACAGTGCCGCGCCTGGAACACGCGGGTGGGGGCGATGTTCGGCGGCATCTGGAACTGGAAAGAGCAGAACAAGGACTTCGCTGACCGGTTCCTCGATCTCGCCAGAGTCGGTGGTGTGGTCCTCAAGGCCGCCACGCCGCTTCAGATCCAGCTCGGCGTCGGCCTCGGTATGGCGGCCGTCGACAAGGCCAGTGATGTGGTCGCGTTCATCGCTGATCCGGGCAGCGTGATCGACGACTGGGCCAACAGCACCAAGGAAAGCGCGGTATCGCTGACCACCTCGGTCCTTGAGGGCTTGGCGAACATCCACGAGTTCAACCCGCGGGATGAAGGTTTCCTGCGGTGGTACGCGGTCAGTTGCGGAATCGGGGTGTTCGTCATGTCGATCACCGCACTGTTCACGATCTACCGAACCTCCGCACAGAAATCGACACGAATGGAACTGGCGCACAGCCTGATTGGATACGCCCCGTTGGGTGTGCTGTCGATGATGTTCGCCCCGGCCGCCGCCGAAATGCTGGTCCAGCTCTCGCACGCGCTGACCACCTCCCTGTCTGGACTGCTCAAGCAGGACTTGGAGCAGGCGGTGGTGTCCGTATCGGCAATGCTCGGAGGCATCACGAACGACACCGTCGTCGGCGGCTCTCTGACCGGCATCGTGTTCTTCGGGTTGTTGTTTCTCGGGTCGCTGGCGTTGTTCTTCGGCATGTTGATGCACGCCGCTGCCTTGCCGATCCTCGCTGGCCTGACAGGTGTCGCGTTCGGATTGTGGGTGCATCCGAACCTGCGGAAGAAGGCGATGCGCCCGATCTTCGTGTTCATCTCGATCGTGTTTTCCAAGCCGGTGATCTTCCTCGGTCTGGGGTTCTTGGCCACGGTGCTGATCGACAGCAGCGCGGGGGCTTACGTCGACGGTGACCTCGCATCGCTTGGCGCCTTGGCGATGTCGGCGGTGTGCATCGGACTGGTCGGACTCGCTCCGTGGTCGCTGCTCAAGTACGCCCCGTTCATGCCGTCCAGTGAAGATTCGGAAGGCTTCGGCGATACCGGATCGGCGACCGGACAAGGGCTGGGCGGCACTTTGCAGACCGCGCAGATGGCAATGATGGCCCGCGGCGGTGGTGGCGGGGGTGAGGTCGCTGCGGCCCGTTCCGCAGGGGCGGCTCACTCCCATCCTGTCGGCGGCGGGGCGTTGGTGGGGGGAGGGGCCTCCACCTCGAACGGGTCGACGTCCCATAGTTCCGCCGGGTCGACCTCCCACCAGCACTCGGGTGTTACCGCAGGTCATAGCGGTGGGTGGCACGGTGGGGCGAGCACTCGCAAGCTCATGGGGGCAGCCAAGGGCATCTCCGGCACGGTCGCCTCGGCCGGGGTGGGAGCGGCTGTCGTGGCCGGGACCGTGGGCGGCGCAGCGCTGAACAAGGCGGCCCAGGCGGCACAGAACGCTCCTGAACGAGCCGACAACATGGGAGATCAGTGATGAGTGACAGTGAGCAGCGCACCTCGATCCTCGGCTCGGAAATCGCTCGCCGAGGACTGATCCCCGTTCCCGAACCGGTGCTGTTCGCCTATGCAGCGGCGCTGATGGTCTCGATGTTCCTGTTCGTCTTCTTCGGATCGACGATCTGGACACTGGCCGGTGTCCTTGCGGTGGTGGGCGGCACGCTGTGGGCGACGACCGACATCAACGGTCGCCGGTCTTGGGCGGGGGAGAAACTGCACCGGATCCGGGATCGGCGGCGGCGAAAGCACGGTGAACACGTCTATCGGGCACCCGGTGATGAGTTGTACGGGGTGCTCGGAGCCGATCCGGGCTGGGAGTTCCCGGTGCCGCTCGGAGATGTCGCTCCGCTGGATCTGACCGATACAGGTCTCGATGACATGTTCATCCTCGAGCACCGGACGCCTGGTGACAACAACTACTACTCGGTGGTGCTGTCGATTCAAGGGCTCGCCGAAGGACTCCGCGGCGCGGAGGAATGGGCAGTGACCTCGCAGGCGTTCTCGCGCACGCTGGCCTCGTTCGCGCGCCGATCCTCGCTGCTTCGAGGGCTGGAGATGGTGCACCGCTCGGTGCCGGCCGATCTGACTCCGCACGTGGCGTGGATGGAATCGGTGGTGCGTGCGAATCCTCATGCACACCGGGTGATGCCTGCGGTCGAGTCCTACGGCCAGCTCATCGACGGTCTGGCCCCGGAGTCGGAAGAGCATCGTTGCTACGCCACGCTGATCTTCCCGAAGTCGGTCGAGTTGCTGTCGGCGGCCGGAGCGGTCGCCAAGCGTAAGGGCGTAGAGACGAAGGCCGGTATCGGCCAGGTCATCGTCGAGGAGACCATGCGGGCGGTCGGCGCGCTGACCTCGGCCCGGCTCGGACAGGTGCAGGTGCTCGGCCAACAACGTGCCTGTGCGGTGTTCCGCTCGATGCTCGATCCGTCCTATGCGCTCGATGCCCATCGTGGCGCGAACTGGGGCAACTGCTGGCCGTCGTATGTCGGCGGAGACCTGTCGACACGGGTGTCCGACCGATGGGATACCCGAGTCGGGTTGATCCGGCCCGGTTCGATCGAACCGATCCCGCTGCACGCTGAATGGCTCTCGCCGCTGTTGACCGGCGTCGACCCGGACCCCGGCGATCCTGTTGAGGGGATTCCGGCCCAGCCAACAATCCGCACGGTGAAGGTGCGGATGGATTTCGTCGATGCGGTCAAAGCGCGCCAGGTGGCACGCAAGGACGCGACCGAGGATGCAGCACGCCAGTACAAGGAGCGAAAGAAGGGCCAGGTCACCGACGGTGCATCGGAGGTCATGGCGTCGGCATCACTGCGTCGCCGCGAAGACCTCAAGCCGGGCTCGGGACACCACGGGGTGATCTGGTCGATGGCAGTGTCGGTCACCGCACCGGATGAGGATGCGGTGATGCGAGCGTGTGCGCGGCTCGAGCAGGCCGCCGACCAAGCCGCCATCAAAGAGTTCACCTGGTTCGACGACAGCCACGATGTCGCGCAATTCCTCACTCTGCCGCTCGGCCGCGGACTCGCGGCCACCAAGTACACCCGGGCCAAGGGGGTCTGATGCCGTCACTACGCAGCCGCAAAAAGGACGCTGCGCCTGCGCCGACCGCTCCGGAGATAGATCAGGCGGACACGCCGACGGTTCCTCGTCGACATCCGCCGAAGCGCAACAAATGGCTCGACCGGTGGGGATGGTACGAGCCGCGCCCGGAAGGGGTGTGGTCGACGACCCGCCAGGCCGAAGCGCTGAATCTGGCGACCACCCGCAAGAACGTACGGCACGAAGGTCTCGTGTCCGGGCGGAACCTGATGTCGAATGCGCTGGTCATCACCGATCCGTTCGCGTTGTACGGAAGTGAGATCGAGAACATCAACGTCGCGGTGGTCGGTGACATCGGCAAGGCGAAGTCCTCACTGATCAAGACCACCCTGGGATTGCGGCAGATCGCGGCCGGCCGCCAGGTCGTGGTGATCGACAAGAAGCGCCAAGGTGATCGCGGTGGTGAGTACACCGAGCTCGCCAAGTCGCTGGGGGTGCCGTCGATCAGGTTCAAGACCGGCGGTGACGGTGCGCGGTTGAACATCATGGACCCGGCGATTTCGTCGTCGGTGACCACTTCTGGTGGCATCGTGCCGGCCGGTCAAGAAGTGCTGATTGCCGCGGTACTCGAGGACACCATGCAGCGGACGTTGGTGCAGACGGAGATCGCGGCGCTGAACCTGGCGCTGAGACTGGTCAACGAACGTGCCCGCAGCGAGGGCACCGAACCGATCCTGCGTGATGTCGCCGATCTGCTGCTGTCGACGCCGGAGGAAGCGACGGTCACCTTCGGTGAGGTGTGGGAGAAGGAAGCGTGCCGGTGGGGTCGTGATCCGGGCCTGGCGCTGCGGCAGCTCTGCGAAGGGGATCTGCGAGGGTTGGTCGATCAGCCGACCTCGGTCGATGTCCGTCATGCGCTCAACCATCCGCTCGTGCACTTCGACGTGTCCGAACTGCCCAACAAGGGACCGGCGCTGCGGGTGGTGATGACGGTCATCAATACGTGGCTGTCGAATGTTCTCGCCGCTCGCGCATCCGAGCATAAGCAGACCATTCTCATCGTCGAGGAAGGCTGGCACATCGCGGAAGGCTCGACCGGGAGGGTTTTCCGCGACAACATGAAGCTCTCTCGCGGCCTGGGCCTGTCCACGGTCTCAGCGTTCCATCACATCGCCGATCTACCTGCGGATTCTCCGGCTCGAGCGTTGATGCAGGAAGCCGGGATCGTGTTCCTGTACGGACAGGATCGGGTGGACGATGCCGAGCAGACGGTTCGCATGTACCACCTGCCCGAATACTGCGTCGATCTGCTGATGTCGATGCACAAGGGACAGTGTCTCGTGGTGATGGGCAAGTCCGATCCGGTGCTGATGAAGCACGAGCGGTCCCCGCTCGAGATCACCCTCACCGACACCGATGAGGTCATTCGAGGTGAGGCGAGCACGCTGGTCGGGCAGACCCGGCTCCCGGACACTCTCGATGCCGAGGAATTGGCCGAGCTGGTGGGGGCGGTGCAGTGAACGAGCGGGGTCAGCAGCGGCCGACACAGCCGGTGATTCCGGTCGGTACCGGCCTGGTGGTCGTGGTGATCGGCGGGGTCCTGTGGACGGTGTACGCCGGGGGCGCGGTTGCCGGCCTGGTGACCGGGGCGGGTCCGGTGTTCCCGGAAGGGCTGCACGGCACGTTGTCGGTGTTGCGGGCGTTGGTGCTCACGCCGGGTGACCCGACGGTGGGTTGGTCCGAGGACTCGCGGCCGGGCTCGGCGGTCGCGGTGTGGGTGTGCCTGATCGCAGCGATGCTGGTCTATATCGCCGTCGTCCTCGTGATCGACGGGAAGGTTTCGGCACGTCAGCGCGCTAAGCGCACGCGCCAGGAAGGGTTCGCGGACCGGACGGAGCTGCGTCAGCGCGGCCTCGATCGCAAGAGCGCAGTGAAAGCCGCGAAGACGAACCGGGCGAGCCTGGGTGATACTCCGGCCCGCAAGATCGACGCGCACCAGGTGGCGACCCGGATCGGCACGCTCTACGGCGAGCACGGCAAAGATGCCGAGGTGTTCGTCCAGTACCGGGACGGCACGCTGGTCGAGGGTCCGACCGGATCGGGCAAGAGCTGGCGGTTGGCCTGGCAGCGGATCGTCGAATCGGTCGGGTTCGTGCTGGCCACGACCACCAAACCTGATCTGCTGTGGTCGACGGTAGGGCAACGGTTGGTCTCCGGCCCGGTCGAGGTGTTCGACCCCGAGGGCATCACGCGGTGGCCGACGCCGATGCGATGGTCCCTGCTGGCCGGCTGCGATGACCCGGATACGGCGATCCGGCGTGCCGATGCGCTGGTTCAGGCTGTTCCCCTCGGCGATACCAAGAACAGTGGGTACTTCTCGACGAACGCAGCGAAGTACCTGCGGTGCTGTCTGTATGCGGCGGCGGTGTCCGGTGGGGATGTGACCACCTTCTATCGCTGGGCAATGCAGCGGCAGGTGCCGAAGGTCAAGGAGATTCTGGACCGGGACCTGCCGACGTGGAGCGTGGAGTATTCGCAGCTCGGCGGCTCGGGATCGGATTCGGTCGACGATGTGATGTCGACGGTCTCGACGCTGCTCGATCCCCTCGCCTCACCGAAGCTGATGGCGGCAGTCAACGTCACCGCCGACGAGTCGGTGAACCTCGCGCAGCTCATCCGCGACGGCGGGACGCTGTATCTGATCTCCGAAGGCTCCTACGGCTCGAGCGCACCGATCGTCACGGCGTTGGCGGCGGAGGCGTATTACCTGGCCAAAGAGATTTCGCGGGAGTACCCAGAGGAGCGAATCGACCCTCCGGTGCGGTTCATTCTCGATGAGGTCAACAATGTCGCGCCCATCCCGGATCTGCCCGACAAGGTATCCGACAGCGCCGGGCGAGGAATCTCGATCTGGGCGTTCTGCCACGGTCAGGAGCAGAACATCCGGCGATGGGGTCCGAGCGCGGGGAAGATGTTCACGACGAACTCGCCAGTGCGGATCATCCTGCCCGGCCTCGGTGATGTGAACGAGCTCGAGCAGATCTCCCGATTGACCGGCGAGCGCGAACAGTGGTGGTCTCCGACCCAGGCTCCTCGGCAGACGAAGGTGATGACCGCCCCGGAGATTCGCGGAATGCCCGCTGACCAGGCATTGATGATCTACCGGGGTGCGGCTCCGGCGCGGATCCATCTCCCGCTGGTGTGGGACATTCCGCACTGGAAAAAGCGGGTGCTCGACTCTCAAGAGGTCTACAACTGGGTCTGCGAGACGGGGGAGCTGCCCGATTGGGCCTGGTCCCGCACGGGCGGGGAAGTGGTGCTCGGATGAGCGGGTACACGCCCGGCCGGCTGTCGTGGCGGCATCTCGACCAGGAACAAGCCCAACAGTTGTGGGACGAGTTGATCGACTGGGTGGAGTGGTTTCGCAGCTGCTACCGGCTCACCGATCGAATCAAGGGCTGCTGGTATCGGCACCCGAAGATGGTCGAGGAACTGACGGCGGCGATGTCGGCGCACAAGGTCGCCTACGAACAACTCGGCGACGGTCAGGTGCATTCGTGGTCGCCGGGAAGCTGGCACTACCAGGTCTATCAACCGCTTCTGCAACGGCTGGCGGCCAACTCCGACGAGTTCGGCGACTGTATCGACGGGCGCTGCGAACCGCCGACCGTGCAGGTCACGCTGCTCGAGGGGGCGCGGGAATGGATCGCGGCCGACATCGCGGCGCGACCGACCCCTATCGCAGCAGGGGTCGCTGTGACCGTGTCACTCCCGGACTCGAGCAACGGGGCGGGGCCGGCGGTGATCGACGCTGCGCGGATGGTCGATCTGGTCGACTCGGGCGATGCCGAACCTGTCGATCCTGACGACGAGTTCGGGCCGGTCTCGTATGACGGTCACGTTTGGGAGTGGTCCGACGATACAGAGGGGTACGCGCGGACTTAGACCTGAGTTAGGACATTTGGCTTAGTGTCCCGATTCGAACCCGAGACGGGTGAGAATCTCCAGCTCGGGGGGTGGGATCTGCGGCGGAAAGTCCTGGACGGCACCGTTGATGGCGATGGTGGAGGTCCGCAGCGGCCGCAGTTGCTTGACCAGCCTCGCGATCGCCACCCCGGTCTGGTCTTGGGCGCAACGAGCGACGGCCAGGGCGGCGAACACGATGGTCAGGTGCGCCTCGATGGCGTCGCGGGTGCGGTGGAACATCGGCCGTGCCCGCAGATCGGTCTTCGACATGCGGAACGACTGCTCGACATGCCACAGGTCGTGGTACTTGCCGATCACCTCGCCCGGTTCCATGAGCGTGAGCGGGATGTTGGTGACATAGCCCTTGAGTCCGACGAGGGACCGGGCTCGTGCCAGCGCGACATCATCGACCTGCTGACCTGCGGTGGTGGTCTTGACGAAGCGGGTGGCCTTGGCCTTCCGGGTGCCGTCGACCACCGACCGGGCCCGCGCTTCCTGCGCATTCAATGTTTGGTTGTCGCGGACAGCACGTTTGCGGGTGTACTGCCAGATCGCCCGCCACGAGGTGGTGTCCCGGGTCGGGTTCCAGATCGGTTCGGCTCGTCTCTTCACGGTGTTGACCGTGCTGCGGGCGTGCCGGGGCGTGACGGTGTCGATGATCTGACCATCGGTGAATACATCACCGTTCCAATGGAAATGGGACGTCAGATCACCCGGTGCTTTCGTCACCCGGGAGCCGACGATGAACTTCAGGCCCGCGTCGTCCAGGGCGGTCAGGTTCGATGCGGAGAGCATGCCGGCATCGGCGGCGATGACCATCTCCACACCCTCGAGGCCGTGGCGGGCCTGGAACTGACGCACCATCGGGACCAGGGTGTGGGTTTCGGCCTTGTTGCCCTCGAAACACCCGATCTCCAGCGGGAAGCCGGTGCGGTCGACGAGCAGCCCGACCACGATCTGCGGATCGACCCGGCGCTCCTTGGAGTATCCGACCTTGCGCAGGTCGTCTTCCTTCTCGGCCTCGAAGTACAAGGTGGTCACGTCGAACAGCAGCAACCCCAATCCGCCGGTGGTGGCCGCGTATTCGAAGCAGCGGCGGGCGATCCGGTCGCGGTAGTCACCGGTGATGACCTGCGCCAGGTGGCGTTGAATCGTTTTGTAGGACACCGGATTCGAACCGAGGTCATCGAGGACGCGCAGGGCATCGATCTTCGAGGTCGGTTCGACGATCCGGGCGATCACCAGATCCTGGAACACTGCATCGTCGATGATGTCGAGGCCGAGCCGGTCGTAGACGAAGGTGAGCACGTCATAGAGCAACCGGGCGCTGGTGCGCACGGTTCGTCCCGCGCCGGCGAGTTCGCCGCCGTTGCTCGTGGTCGGACCGGGTAGTTGACCGGTTCGCCAGTCGGCAACATCGGCGATCTGCTCGACGGGCGTCGGCACATCCAGATCGAGCATGCCTTGATCGCCGTGCAGGAACTGGCGGGCTCGTTCGAGCAGAATGCCCAGCTCGACGTCGGTGTGCGCGGACCCGACGTGGGCGAGGATCTCGTGTCCACCGCGGTGTTTGCGCACGACCTGCACCGCTACCGCCCCGGATGCGGTGCGCACTTTCCGCACGAATGCCACCGCCCGAACCTACCTGCTTAGTGTCCCGATCCGCCTCGGCAACGCCGTGAATGCGCAGGTGGAAGCCTCGGCAAAGGGTCTACCCGTCAGTAATGTCCTAACTCAGGACTCGGGCGATGCCGAACCTGTCGATCCTGACGACGAGTTCGGGCCGGTCTCGTATGACGGTCACGTTTGGGAGTGGTCCGACGATACAGAGGGGTACGCGCGGACTTAGAGACTACCGAGGAGCACCAGGCCGGACTCACCACCCGCCTGTCCTCGGTGTGGTGGCCGGGCGTCGGAAGTGCCCGCCCAGGCGCCGTAGCCGGTCACCACAACGAGACACGGTCTCGGCCTAGCATTCACGTATGCAGGTCGAGACCGTGTCTTGTTGAATTTCTACTGCTCGGGGTCCACTTCATCGTCCTCGCTGAGAACCTCCATGGACGATAGATCAGACTCTGTGTCCGCAGCGTTCTGTGCATCATGCACAGCCTTCGCTACTTCCGGATTCTCCAAAGCAGACTGCGAACGCCTGAGAGCCTCCAGGAAACCCGAGGAGAACTTCACGTCCTGAGACTTCCTGAGCTCCTCCAGGAAACCCGAGGAGAACTTCACGTCCTGAGACTTCCTGAGCTCCTCCAGGAAACCCGAGGAGAGTTCCACGTCCTGAGACTTCCTGAGCTCCTCCAGGAAACCCGACAGCACCCCAGAAACGTACGTGGCCACTTTTTGTTCATTATCATTCATCTCACTGACAGCCTCTGGAGTAACATGCTGCTTGAGATACTTACTCGCCCCACTCAAAAGGTCGCTAATAGAGAGCAACAGGAGTTCCGCTCCCGCCTCGTCCCGCATCTCACAGATCAGTTCTTCCCGGGGGCGCAACAGTTTGCCTCCCCCTCCAAGAACCCACCAATCCCGTTTAAAATCGTTTGTAACGAGGATTACAAGCTTCTCATCGCAATCCTCAATTTTAGCCATATAATCAAGGATTTGGCGCCATACTAAATAGTCGCCGGCTTGCCGAACATCCTCCCCTTTACCCCGATCTTCGTGCCCCGGAGGGATCTCGTTCGGGTACCTGAAGTTAATTGCATGCTCGACGTGTTTCTGCAGTTCGAAGGAGGAGTACGGCTCTCCAATTCTCCCCTCAAGTAGCTCATCCAACTCCCTAAGGATGCTGTCACCACCTGGATCCGCCGATATCGGATCGACCTCCCCTGAAATTTCTTCGATCTCTTTCAGAAATTCCTTTCGGAATACCTTTATGGATTCTCCAATAGACTTTTCATCTATTCCGTACTTCTGCGGGTCCCACTCCCGTGCCGTCCGATGCTTCTCGCGAAATTTAGCAAATTTCTTACTTGCCTCTCTGAATTCATTTATTGCACTCTCCTCAGATTTTAGAAGAGTATCTTTTATCGTTCTTACATTTTTAGCACTGTCCCGAGTAGCATCTTCGCGGTTTCTAGCGTATTCAAGCGCCGTCTGATGAGGAATCCAAATTCTTTCCTTGACCACCGAAAGAACATCAAGTACCTCTCTTCGGGTGGACGAAGAGATTCGATAGAGTTCGAGCAACACGTTCGCGTCGAGTGCAATCACTGCGTTCTTGAAGAACTGCGCCTCATCGGGCGACGAGGAACTAAGCCACGGAGCAAACTGATCACTGAGTCGCTGGGGTACTGGTCTGGAAACCTCTTCTGCCACAGCGGAAGAGTACCTGGTCAAATACGCCGATAGCGTTGCTCAGTACGCGGAGCCTCGTACGGGCGTCTGGAGTGTTCCGGAACTGGGCACGGCGCCTGATCATGATGCTGTTGTCGCAGAAGTAGTTGGGCGCGTTGACTTTCGACATTCTTCCAGTCGAGTTCGGCACGGCGATCCTTCGGCCGGACTCCGGCCAGGGTCTCCAGGTCAGCAACCTGATGAGTGCTGCGGTAGGCGGCCGCGTCGGCGATGATAGTCCGCCACAAAGCAGCGTGCTCCGGATCATCGGGGCAGGTGCCGAGAGTGTCGTGTGCCCAGGTCGGGGCGGTGTCGTCGGTGAGCTGGTCGCGGTAGTCGCGGTGGAGCTCGGCGATGGCCTTGTAGTCCTCGCGGATCGTGGCGGCGAGTTCGGGGTCGATGGTGTCGGCGTCGGATACGGGCGCGACGACCCATTCGGGTGTGTCTGGGTTAGTGAGGTCTCTGCCGTCGGCGGCGATGCGGTCGAGTTCGGCGAGCAGCACGGTCGCTGGGGCGGTGGCTCCGGCCCGCTCCGCCAGATCGGCCACGACCTCCTCAATGCTCGCTCCGCTGAGGCGGTGGAGATGTTCGATGCGTCCGGCGATGGCCTGGGCTCGTTCGTCGTCGGTCTGCAACGCGAGCGTAGGTAGGTGCTCGGCGATGGTCTCTTCGTGCTCGGTGAGCCATGCGGTGTTGCGGCGGGCGATCAACTCGGTCAGGGGCTTGGCCATGTCGGAGCGCAGCGCGGCCGCGGTGGTCTCGACGCCGTTTTCGGCCAGGCGTTCGTGGTGCCAGGTGAGCAGGTTGATCGGGTCGACGCCGGCTTGGGCGGCGCGGTGGAGCTGGCGGGCGAGCAGTCGTGCGGAGGATTCTCCGGCGATGCGGGCACCGAGTTCTTCTCCGAGTGCAGCGGTGGCAAGGGTGCGAACTCTCTGTGTTTCGAGCAGTGCGGAGGTGTCGCGGTAGCGGCGGATGACCTCGCCGATGCCGGTGTCTGCGGCCGCGGCGCGGTCGGTGGTCTCGGTGTAGCGGCGGGCGCATTCGACCGCGAAGTCGTACAATTCCGCGTCGGTGTGTAGCGGGTCGCGGATCGGTAGCGGCGGCAATGTCGAGTGTTCGGTGAACTGGCCGACGATGGCGCGGGTGCGATGGGCGAGGACCGCTCCGATGTCTTTCGCTCCGGCGAGGGGGCCTTCGGCGAGGGCGTGTCCGAGGAGTGTGCGGGTGCTGTAGCCGTGGTCATGGGCATCGGCGAGGACCTGGCGAAGCTGTGCCCATCCTTCGGTGCCTTCGATTGTGGCGGCAATCTGTTCGGGCAGGGTGCGGCGCATCTCGGTCTCGAGTGCGTCGTCGCGGAGGCGGCGTTGGGCGGCCAGATATGCCTCGCGCAGCCGCTCCGGGTCGGTGGCGTGGGCGGCTTGTTCGGCGAGTTCTTCGGTGGCGGTGCGGTGGCCGTTGTCGGTGGCGACGACGGTTTCGAGGATCATCCGGCCGGTGGAGACGTTCTTGTCTTCGAGGTGCGGACGCTCGGTGTCGAGGTTGATCGGCACGTCGACCGGGACGTAGATCCGGTTGTCGGTGCGGGCGCGGGTGACGGCCACATACAGCCCGGAGCGGTCCATCTCGGGGGTGATGATGGCGTGGGCGGTGTCGACGGTGACGCCCTGGGCGCGGTGCACGGTGGAGGCGTAGCCGAGTTGCACGTGGGTGCTGATGTAGTCGGCCGGCAGGGTGATGACGCCGCCGTGTTCGAGGTGCCGGACGGTCAGTGCGCCGCGTTCGGAGACGACATCGAGCACTTCCCACAGGTCGCCGTTTCGCACGAACGCTCCGGCTTTCTTTCCGCCTGAGGGGTTCAGATCGCGGCGGTTGCTGCGGGTGAGCACGATGTCGCCGCGGCCTGCGGTGAGTTCGTCGGCGAGGGCGACGGTGGTGGATTCGTCGCTGGTTCCGTCGTGGCGGCGTACGGCCTGGACTTGGATGTTCGCTGCCGTGACGTCCTCGCGGGTGGGCAGCATGACGATGGATTCTTTGCCGTCGGCGAGGTCGTGGAGGTAGTTCTCGACGGCCTGGCCGATCACTTCTTTGCGCGTTCCTTCGCGCACGAGATCGCGTTCGTAGATCAGGTCCAGGCCGGTGGAGTCACCGGATCGCAGCAGCATCGAGTTTTCGGCTTGGGCGGTGTCGTTGCCGAATCGGACCACGGTGTCGAGTTCGGGAGCGTCGGTGTTCTGCGCCAGATAGCGCAGCATTCCGCCGGTCTCCACAGCGTCGAGCTGGGCCGGGTCACCGAGCAGGCGGACGACTGCGCCATGTTCCTTGGCGATCTCGACGACGGCGGCGAGGTCGAGGGTGGAGGCAAGGGAGGCTTCGTCGACGAGCAGCATCGTGCCCGGTGCGATGTCGATGCCGGCCGGAAGTGTGCCGGGGCGACTGCCGATGAGACCGCGCCAGGGGTAGGTCAGGGAGGCCAGGGTCAGGCCGGTGACGCCGACTTCGTCGCCGAGTGTTTCGGCGGCGACTGCGGAGGGTGCGAGGGCTATGACGCGACGGCCTTCGTTCTGCCATGCCTGCACGACGGCCTTCATGCTGGTGGTCTTGCCGGTTCCTGCGGGTCCGACACCGACGGCCAGCAGTGCCCCGGATTGCAGGAAGTGCTCGGTCAAGGTGCGCTGGCCGGCGTTGAGGTTGCGTCCGGTTTCGGCGCGCATCGTCTCGTACACCTCGTGGATCGAGGCGGTGCGAGCGGTGAAGACGGTGGGTTCGCTGGTGGCCGATACCAGCATCGTTTCGGCGTCGAGGATGCGCTGGGAGCTGTGTTTGTGGCTGCCGTGGTGGGACAGAACGAAGTCGCCGTTACGTCGGCGCAGACGCCTCGGGATCGTGGGCAGCTCGACTCGTGGGGTGGTTATCGACAACTCCACGACCCGGTTGGTGAGTCGATCGACTGCCGTCCGGTAGGTGTCGAGGTCGGGGAACGTCTCACCGCCGAGGTGGGCCTGGACTGCGGAGACGATGTGTGGCAGTTGCCAGCGCGAGCGCTTGGACTCAAGCTTGGTGATCACGGCTCGGGCGTCGTCGTCGAGGCTGCGGCGCTGTGGCCTCGGGGCGTGATCGGCGGCGAAGGCGTCGCGGACGAGCTGGTCGACGGCCTCGTTGCCGCCGAGGATTTCGGCGGCCTTCTCGCGCCATTCTGCGCGCATCTCGGCGAGTGATTTCGCGTCGGCCTTGCCTTCGCGGGTGTCGAGGGTTGCTTGTTGATAGAGCTGATACATCGTCTTGGCGTCAGGCATCCGCTGGTACTTGGTGCGGTACTCGGCCACGAGTTCGTCGCGGCGGGCCTCGATTGCGCTGCGGCGGGAGCTGAACATCTCGAGCATGTCGCGGGGAATGGCGGCCAGTTCGACCACGGGTTGCTTGCCCTGCTCGATCTCGCGGTGGGTCAGCTCGAGGCCGAGTTCGGTGCTCAGGCGCTGCATCACTTCGGCGTTGAATCGCTGCGAGGCGGCGACGGCGAAGCGGAACATGGTCGATCCGTCGACGGCTCGCCACTTGCCGTCTTCGGCGGCCTGGGTCTTGATCGACACGACGGCATGGGTGTGCAGATTGGGGTCCCCGCAGCGGGAATCGAAATGCTTGTAGAGGGTCGCGACGAAACCGTTGGTGTCGATCTGTTCCTCGCCGTTGCGGCCAACGCGAGTGAAGCAGGCGTTCTCTTCGAGCCACCGGAGGGTGTCTTTCACCGTGGCATCGACGATGCGCTCGATCTCGATGCGCGTCTCGTTCGGTGCCAGTGCCCACAGGCTCGACACACTCTTGGGTGGTGTGAAAACCAGGTCGTGGCCGGCCACCGGGTGGCGGACTTTGCCCTTCTCGTGGGCGATCCAGTTCCGCAATTCGGCCTCGTTCGCGACCGGCCGGCCATGCTTGTCCTGGAACATTCCTCCGGCGATACGGTCGAGGATAGCAGCAGATTCGTCCGGGCTCGGGGCGTGTCCGTGGGTGTCGGTGTACTCGGCGATTTCGGCCGCGTGTCGGTCGAACAGTTCGACGTTGTTCTTGAAGGTCGGGAACTTCCGTCCGAGTCGAGCGAGCCGGATCGCGTCCTCGGAGGGGACGTCCCGGTCGATGAGTTCTGCGATCAGGGCGTCGGCATTCGGGTGGAGTCCTTCGCCGAACAGGGCCTTCATCTGCACCTCGGTGACGACATCTCCGACGGAGATCCGGTCGGCGTTCTCGACGTGGATGTCATCCAGAAGCTCGTTCAAACCGTCGACTCCTGAGCCGAACCATTCGCCGGGCGGTGTGCCGTGCGCGGTGTAGTAATCGGTCAGTTCTGCTCCACGTTCGCGCTCGCGGTCGGCTGTGGCGACCTGACGCGTCAGGTACTCATAGCCGTCCGCTGCGTGCAGGACGTGGAGGGTCATCACGGGCTCGATCTTAGCGATACGAACGTGCAGGTTGGGAGCGGGATTCCCGAATGTCAGTAAAACTGCAAGAGGTGTGTCCCTTTCCTTCTGTTGCTGGTGCCCGGATACGGTGCGATGTAGATCGGTGTGGCCGGCGGTCGCAGACCGCTCCGGCGAAGCGACGAGGTTGGTCGGGCTGCTGGTTTAGACTCGGCGTGAGTTGTTGTAGACGGGAAGGGTGTCGCAGTGAGTGGTTCGGGGGATGCGGTGCACAACGAGACCAAGGTGATCTCGGCACGCAGTCAGGCGCGGTCGAAGCTGTCGGAACGGCGCGCTGAATTGCTCAAGCGGATAAGCGACAACCAACGCGACCTCGAGCGCGCGTTGGCGTCGCTGGAGAAGGTGGACAAGGCCGCTGTTCGTCGTGATGCAGCGATCGCCAAGGCGAACGAGGAGTTCGAAAAGAAGAAGGCTGCGGCCGAACTCGCGGCGGGCAGGTCGCTGGCGCAGGTTGCTGGACGTGGCGAGACCGCGACCTCGATCTCCGAACTCGTCGATCTGGACGTGGCGATGGTGCGCCGGTTGGTGAAGCTGGCCGAAGAGAACAACGACTCGACGCCTCCCGCACAAGGATCGAGCGAGGGCGGCAGTGAGGCGAACGAACCGATGCCCGAGGTGCCTGTAGCTGCTTCCGGCTCCTGATCGGGCAGCAAGCAGCGGCGCGAGGTCAGAGACGGAGCCACTGTGCGGTGGGCGCCAGAAGACGAGATCGAACGGGACTCGCTTCTTCCAACGCGTGGTGTACGGACCGGACTTAGATTCCTGTCACCTCTGGGTCGGTGCACTCGGTGACGACGGCTACGGACGATTCTGGATAGCTCGAGACGGTCATCAGATCGTGGTCCGACCGCACCGTTACGCGCTCGCTGTGGAGCTGGAACGTGGCCTCGAGGACAACGAAGTGGCGATGCACCGGCGTTGTGACAACCCGCTGTGCGTCAACACGGGCGATGGTGATGCCTTCGCTGCCCATGTGGTGCTCGCGTCGGCCGCTGAGAACATGGCGGACATGGGGCGTAAGGGTCGCGGCGGGGGCCGGCGGTTGTGGTTCGGCGCCGACCGTGCTGAACGTGCTCGACGCTCACGAGCGGTGCGCGAGGCGGTCTTGCGATATGGCTGGGATCAGCACGCGATCGAGACAGCCCTGTACGACGGGGCGCAAGGAACGCTGTGGTAGTTGGCAGGCGATCGTCTTCTGATGTGTCGAGGCGGTTGGTTCGGCCACGGTGGATATTCGATGATGAGAGTTGACCGTTGCACGCGAGTCGGGGCGGTTTCGGAGACGTTAGGGGTTCTTATGCAGCGAAGTGAAGCGGAAGCGGCCTTGCTCGGTGCCGTGCTCGAGGTGATGCCGATTTCGGACCTGGCCCTCGATGCGGCGGTCGCTGGCATACCGGTGTTGGACGTACCCCGTACTCGCAGCATCGACATCTGCTTCTCGGATAAGCCGGACATTCTCTGACGGCTCGCCTGAATCGCACCGTGACGATGCACGGTTGTTGCACTGCGGTTGGGTGTTGTCCCGGCGCCGTGGCGCGGATCCGTGCGCGAGCTGCGGGAGAAGTCGGGCGAAGGGGCTCGATGCCCTGAGCTCGGCCCTGCGCGCTGCGGAAGGTGCGGGCGGGTTCGTTGGTGAGTTGGAGATAGGGCGAGGCCCCGCACCGGTCGGTGCGGGGCCTCGTGGTGTGTTTGTCAGTCCTTGGGGGTGAATCCGAATTCGGGGAGGACGTTTCGACCGGCCTTGAGGACTTCTTGCACTCCCTTGGCGTGCAGGCCGTGGTCGACGACTTGGCGGATGAGAAGCGCGAGCTTGGGGATCTGGGTCTCGTGGGCTACTCCGTTCTCGATGGCGTCGAGGGCGACGGCGGCGCGGACTCCGTAGCCGTGTGCGTAGGCGACGGCGGCGAGGACGGACAGGATCGTAAAGCGGGCGTAGCCGGAGGTCTTGCGGGCGGCGTCGGTCAGGATGGCGACGGCGGCGACGTTGCGGGAGAAGTACAGGGCCACGTCGCGGGCGCGGGGGTTGTCGGTGAGGGTGATCGCGACGGCGACGGCTTCGGGATAGGTCAGCTCGCGGGGTGCTTCGATCGCGTCGCGCAGCGTCTCGAGGTTCGCGGCGTCGGTGATTTCGGGAGCCTGGGCGCGGGCCTGGCGCGCGTCCCACTGGCGCTCGAACAACACTCCGAGGTCTTCGGCGGGTGCGAGTTCGGCGGCGAGCGCGTCGCGGCTGGGGGCAATGGGTGCGCGGCCGTCGATGACTCCGAGGACAGCAACGGTGCTCGCGAGGATGTCGCCGAGTTCGCCGGATTCGGCGCTGGGGAAGTTGAAGAAGGTCTCACCGGCGATGTACTCGGGCAGGACGGCGGCGATGGGCACGGCCAGACCGAGCGTGTAGGCGTGGCGGGTGGCGGCGAGAAGGGTTTCCTCTGCGGTGTCGCCGTTGGGGTGGATGCTGACGAGTGCGGCGATGGTGGCGTTGAAGTCGGCGGACTCGGCGGCGGCCATGAGCTTGTCGAGAGCGACAACGGCGGTGGCGTTGTCGTGGTCGAGGCGGGCGAAGGGGCCGGTCGTTCCCTGGGGATCGAACAGGGCGATGACGAGGGATTCGTTCGGGACCATGCCGAGGAAGGCGGGGATGCCTTCGATGAACTGGGCGGTGTTGAGGCGGGTAACGGGGCCGTTCTCGTTGTTGTTCATGCCTCTAGTTTACATCTGTTTTGATGATTTTCCGATGTTTTTCTGGTGTTTGTTCGGTGCTTTTCTGGTGATGCTGGTCACACGTTTATAGGCTATGACCTGCGGTTTTGCGGGTGTAGCGGGGGTTCGGTGGTGGAGCGGGTACCTCGGTCGGTCGGTGCAGCCCTGGTGAACCGGGCGCGGTGACTGCCGAGCAAGGGCGGGTTTTCCCTTGCTCGGTGGTCGGCGGGTCCGGTAGGGCCGTGCGGGGTGACCGGGCGCGGTACCCGCGGAGCAGCGGGAACCTTGGGAGGGAGGGACAGGGGTCCGGGGGCGGAGCCCCCCGGGGATCGGTAGAGCCGACACACCGCAGACGAGCCGGGCACACTCCTAGCCAGCGCGAGGCGGCACCGTCCGCCGGCCGCGGGAGCATACGTTTACCGGCCCCGAGACCAACGAGGCAAAGATCCGCCTGCCACACCAGCCCTCGAACACACTGCTCGTCGACACCCGACACGACCCCAAAAGGGGTCCGGGGGCGGATCGCCCCTGGTCAACACCGAGAACGCGACTCGGCGCACCGAACCGGACAGGGCAGGAATCGTGCCAAAGGCTTCTCGCAATCTTCTCCAGCGTGACCGCCGCCCCGGAGACGTTGCATCACTACATGACAGCGGCGGATTTGACGAGAACCTTTGAACTTCGCGATCCTGTTCCGGGGACGGCAGACCGATGCAATCTAATTGCTACTCCCATTTGGCCCAATGAGCTGGACGGGTTAAACCTGGCGGGAAGATGGTTTTATCGTCATAACTGTGCCCTCCGGTTGGAAGGGTTCTCGCGCCCGACAAGTCGCATCCACTGAAGTCTGCCGTCGAATTCTTAAACCTCATTCCATTGAGTAACACATTCTTGGCGGTAAATTTAGCACCCCTGAACAGAATGAAAGAATTATCCCGGAAGTGACTTGCGATGTGGGCAAAGTTTCCAATGAACTTTGCCCCACTGAACTCTACATTCACACAGTTGGTGAACTTTGCTGCACCAAATATTACGCCGCCGCCAGAAAATGTCGCGTTGGGGAACTCGACCATGTCGCCGGGGTGAGGTACTTGCGGATGGTTTTGCGGTCGAGTCCCAGGGCTGTCGAGATCTGCACCTGGGAGCGGCCGGCATGCCAATGCCGGAACAACTCCATCAGATCGGTCATCGTCCACGTTCTCCTGAGTTAGGACATTACTGACGGGTAGACCCTTTGCCGAGGCTTCCACCTGCGCATTCACGGCGTTGCCGAGGCGGATCGGGACACTAAGCAGGTAGGTTCGGGCGGTGGCATTCGTGCGGAAAGTGCGCACCGCATCCGGGGCGGTAGCGGTGCAGGTCGTGCGCAAACACCGCGGTGGACACGAGATCCTCGCCCACGTCGGGTCCGCGCACACCGACGTCGAGCTGGGCATTCTGCTCGAACGAGCCCGCCAGTTCCTGCACGGCGATCAAGGCATGCTCGATCTGGATGTGCCGACGCCCGTCGAGCAGATCGCCGATGTTGCCGACTGGCGAACCGGTCAACTACCCGGTCCGACCACGAGCAACGGCGGCGAACTCGCCGGCGCGGGACGAACCGTGCGCACCAGCGCCCGGTTGCTCTATGACGTGCTCACCTTCGTCTACGACCGGCTCGGCCTCGACATCATCGACGATGCAGTGTTCCAGGATCTGGTGATCGCCCGGATCGTCGAACCGACCTCGAAGATCGATGCCCTGCGCGTCCTCGATGACCTCGGTTCGAATCCGGTGTCCTACAAAACGATTCAACGCCACCTGGCGCAGGTCATCACCGGTGACTACCGCGACCGGATCGCCCGCCGCTGCTTCGAATACGCGGCCACCACCGGCGGATTGGGGTTGCTGCTGTTCGACGTGACCACCTTGTACTTCGAGGCCGAGAAGGAAGACGACCTGCGCAAGGTCGGATACTCCAAGGAGCGCCGGGTCGATCCGCAGATCGTGGTCGGGCTGCTCGTCGACCGCACCGGCTTCCCGCTGGAGATCGGGTGTTTCGAGGGCAACAAGGCCGAAACCCACACCCTGGTCCCGATGGTGCGTCAGTTCCAGGCCCGCCACGGCCTCGAGGGTGTGGAGATGGTCATCGCCGCCGATGCCGGCATGCTCTCCGCATCGAACCTGACCGCCCTGGACGACGCGGGCCTGAAGTTCATCGTCGGCTCCCGGGTGACGAAAGCACCGGGTGATCTGACGTCCCATTTCCATTGGAACGGTGATGTATTCACCGATGGTCAGATCATCGACACCGTCACGCCCCGGCACGCCCGCAGCACGGTCAACACCGTGAAGAGACGAGCCGAACCGATCTGGAACCCGACCCGGGACACCACCTCGTGGCGGGCGATCTGGCAGTACACCCGCAAACGTGCTGTCCGCGACAACCAAACATTGAATGCGCAGGAAGCGCGGGCCCGGTCGGTGGTCGACGGCACCCGGAAGGCCAAGGCCACCCGCTTCGTCAAGACCACCACCGCAGGTCAGCAGGTCGATGATGTCGCGCTGGCACGAGCCCGGTCCCTCGTCGGACTCAAGGGCTATGTCACCAACATCCCGCTCACGCTCATGGAACCGGGCGAGGTGATCGGCAAGTACCACGACCTGTGGCATGTCGAGCAGTCGTTCCGCATGTCGAAGACCGATCTGCGGGCACGGCCGATGTTCCACCGCACCCGCGACGCCATCGAGGCGCACCTGACCATCGTGTTCGCCGCCCTGGCCGTCGCTCGTTGCGCCCAAGACCAGACCGGGGTGGCGATCGCGAGGCTGGTCAAGCAACTGCGGCCGCTGCGGACCTCCACCATCGCCATCAACGGTGCCGTCCAGGACTTTCCGCCGCAGATCCCACCCCCCGAGCTGGAGATTCTCACCCGTCTCGGGTTCGAATCGGGACACTAAGCCAAATGTCCTAACTCAGGCCGGAACAACTCCATCAGATCGGTCATCGTCCACGTTCTCCTTGCCACCGTCGGGCCCCTTCCCAGGCCCCCTTGGTGGACCTTGGGAAGAAGCGAACCTGCAGCAGCACCCACACCCCGGCCGACACGCCCCAGGGGTGGGGAATTACGTGACGGCCGGGTGGGGAATTACGTAACGGACCAACCCCTCAACCTGGGGAATTACGTGACCGCTGACAGAGATCCAGGCGGTCGGTCTGGAAGGAGGCGGTCTTCGGCTCGGATGGTGTTCGTCGTACGGCGCTGTCCACGTCGTTCGGCCTCTGTTAGCCCGCCCCATATTCCATGTACGTCGCCGAGACGGTAGGCGGATTCTCTACACGGGATGAGAACTGGGCAGTTGGCGCAGATCTGTTTGGCGGCACGTTCACGGCGAGCCTTCATTTCGCCGCTCTCGTCAGCGGGAGCGAAGAACAGATAATCACCCAGTGATCGGCATGCTGCGTGTCGGCGCCACTGCAGGCTGACTGCGGATCCTTTGTGTGCCATTGCGGTCTGCGGTGGGGGTCGATGCATTGCTATTTCGAAGGTCAAACTCTGTGAGGCCTATGATGACTTTTCCGGTCTGCGTCCCTACATGCCTTTTTGTTTCCGGATTCGGCCACGAAACGCTGGCGCAGTTCGCCGATTCCTTCGATCCAGCTGTCGAGCGACTCGCCCGGTTGCAGGAATCGCTGTGGGCTCTGGCCGACACCAACGCCGGCAGGGGTACCAGTGAAAATCACATCGCCCGGGTAGAGAGTGACTGTCTGAGAAAGAGCTGCAATCAGACTGGGGACAGGGAAGATCAGCTCGCACGTGCGTCCCTTCTGGACCTCTTCACCGTCGATCATGCAACCGAGTTCGAGATCGTCCGGGTTGTCGAACTCGTCCGGGGTGACCAGCCAAGGGCCTTGCGGGGTGAAACCGGGAAATGACTTGCCAAGTCCGAATTGTGGTGCTGGACCCCGCAGCTGGGAAATGCGTTCGGAAATGTCCTGCCCTACGGTCAGTCCAGCGACGTGGGACCATGCATCGGCTTCGTCGATCCGGTGCGCTTCACGTCCTATGATCACGACCAATTCGACCTCCCAGTCGACGTTGCCGTCCGCCGGGATGGTCACCTCGGTGTCGGGGCCGGAGAACGACGAGACGTATTTGGTGAACACCGGCGGCAGGTGGGTGGGTGATTCGAAGCCGGATTCGGCGGCATGATCGTGGTAGTTCAGACCTACCGCGAACACCTGCCGAGGTACCGGGGAGGGAGCGCCGAGCCGCGCGCGGTCGATCGCGGTCGCAGGCAGGCTTGCCACGACCACCTCGGCTGCCCACACCCGCACCTCATCCCACGACGAGTAGAGGGCGGACAGGCCAGGGCCGAAACGACCGTCGGACAAGGTGGCGATGTCGACGGCACGTTCGTCGCCGGGCTCTCCGACGACGAGAGCGGCACGATTATCAATGTTGGCAATACGCATGAACGCGGTTCCCCTTTGTGCAGTGAGGTCATTCGATTCTCCCGTCAGGGCTGCAGGCGGTCGGCGAACCCGCACCCGACGAATGCATGCTTCCCCGAGGCGTCGATGCAGTGGTCACTACCTGGACACCTGTTCCAGGTGGCTCCCTTATGTGCAGCGCCGCTGGAGGCGCACATGTTTCTACCAGGAAGGCCCAGACCCGGAGTGCCGTGCAACACCAGCGGCAAGCACCCGGCTGTGAGGAATCGGCACCGCCGACCGTGGGGTTCGCCGACTGCCCTCACCGGCGATACCGGACTGTGCGTGAAATCCTTCTGATGAACCGCGGCGTCGTTCGGGCAGTCCCATGTCGAACGTCACCACAGTCCCCCAGCCCCAGCACGATGCGATGTGCGGTTCCACGCGGCGAGGCTGTCGCCTCTCGCGGTGCAATCGATCGGTCCCTGTTCCCTGACCACCGGACACCTCGGCATTGATGTCCAGGGTTCCGCATCGACCCACGAGCAACGTCAAGGTCCACGAGCTCGACCGACGCATATCCGGAATCGTCCTCGTGTGGGCCCGTGCACAGCCTGCGCTCGATCAGTTGGATCGAGCGCAGGCTCGCCAGATGACCAGCACGTTTCCTGATCTGAATCCGGCCACGCTCAAGTGCATCTGCTCCGGCCCCTCACCACCGTGTCAGCTGGAAGCGGGTGAGCAGATCAACCGCTTCCTCGGTCGCATTGATCGCTGCCCTCAGCCATCCTCCGGACGTTCCCCGCCTCCGCCCCTACGTCGTCATGCAGGGACTATGGAGTGGTTCGAGTATCCCCGTGGTACCTCGCGCAGTACTGCCATATCTGACCGCAAGTCGTCCACCTTGGTGGCGCCGAGCAGCTGCATCGTGCTACGGAATTCCTTGTGGAGCAGCTCGAGTGTGCGATCGACACCCGCTTCGCCTCCGGCCATCAAACCGTACAGGTAGGCCCGTCCGATCCAGGCTCCGCGAGCACCCAGTGCTACTGCCGCGGCGATGTCGGCGCCCGATCGCACTCCCCCGTCGATATAGACCTCGGCCCGGTCACCGACTCGAGCTACCGTCTCTTGCAGCTGTTCCAATGGTGTGGTCGCTCTGTCGAGTTGACGGCCGCCATGGTTGGACAGAACCACCGCATCGGCCCCGGCGTCGACCACCATTTCGGCGTCATCGGGATGTTGGACGCCCTTGATGACGAGGGAGCCCGGCCACATCTCTCGCAGCCATGCCACGTCTTTCACCGTGGAGGACGGATCGAAGATCAGGTTGGTCAGCTCGGCCGGAGATCCATCGAAGTGCTTCAGGGAGGCGAACTCCAGCGGTTCGGTGGTCAGGAAATTCATCCACCAGTTCGGATGCCGTGCACCGTCGATCACCGTCCGCATCGTCAACGAGGGGGGGATTGTCATCCCATTTCGCAGATCGCGCAGTCGTGCGCCGCCGACGGGCGTATCAACGGTCAAGATCAGCGTGTCGCAGCCGGTCCGTGCAGCCTGATGGACAAACTCCGTGCTCGCAGCCCTGTCACGCCATAAGAACAACTGGAACCAGCGCCGTGTCTCTCTCGCCTCGGCCTCCAAACGTTCCAGGCTCGTGGTGCCCATGGTCGACAGCGCATATGGGACTCCAGCGCGTCCTGCGGCTCTGGCTACCGCCGGCTCGCCACTGTGATGCATCATTCGCGTGTATCCCGTCGGGCCCATCACGAGTGGGAAGTTCGCCTGTTGGCCGAGAATCGTTGTCGTCGTGTCGATGGCGGAGACGTCTCTCAGCACGTTTGGCCGAAACTCGACGCGTTCGAAGGCGGACACGCTGCGGGCGAGTGAGATTTCGTTCTCGGCGGCACCGTCGGTGTAGTCGAACACTGCGCGAGGTGACCGGCGTTTGGCGATCGATCGGAGGTCGTGTACGGAATTGGCCTTGCGCAAACGCCGACTCGTTGCCGACCACTCGATTGGTGGCGCCTGAAGAAGTGGTTTGAACTCGGACCACCGGGGAATGCGTCTCTTGACCATACCTGTATTCTGCATGCAGGATGCAGCTTGTCAATACATAGCAGGGCTTAGGTAGTGTTTCGCCCTCTGGAGAAAGGTGGTAAAGATGCCCATCGCGCCGATCGAGCATCCGCTGTCGTTGTCGGACTTGGCATACGATCAGGTCCGCTCCAGCCTGCTGCGGGGCGAGTTCCCGGCCGGACAGACGATGAGCGTTGTCAAACTGTCCAACGCACTCAACATGAGCAGAAGCCCTGTCGCCGCAGCCGTCGCCCGACTGGTCAGCGAGGGGTTACTCATCCAGAATCCCAACGGCAGCGCCGCTGTCCGCACGCTCGAGAAGCAGGAACTGCTCGCCGCCCTACAGGTTCGAGCCAACCTGGAAGGCTTGGCTGCCGAACTCGCTTGTTCACTCATGACTTCAGCTGACCTGCAGGAACTGAGCGACAGCCACAACCAGTTCAAGGCCTCGGTTGAGAGCGATGACCCCCATGCGGCCCGCCTAGCCGATCTCCGATTCCATCAGCTCATACAACAATCATGCGGCAACACCATTCTCGACGAGCACCTCTCGCGCCTCCAAGCGCAAGTCCTACTGACTACCTACACCGAGTCGTGGGAGGTCAGCGGCCGGCCGGCTTTGGCTGAGCATGCCGCAATTCTGGACGCGCTGCATCACGGCCGAAGCGCCGATGCGGCCCGCCTGGCACGCGAACACATCCTCGCGACCCGTTCCCGCGTCGGCCGGACCTGGCACACCTGACTGTCCGTAACACCGCGGGCACAAAGCACTTTGAGGACCGAGGAGCAGCAACGAGCGGCTGAACTCCCAGTGGTGTTCCAACAACTGAAAGCCTAGCTGAGCGCACTCGTGCTATACACCTGTGTCGATGGCATCTGCGTTTCGACCCTGCACCAGCGGGTTCCAGTCCGGGCGGACCTGCTCGCGCCATACCGCCAGGTCGACACCGGTTTTCACCCGGTCCCGGAGGGATGCGTACACCGCGATTCTCGGGCCGAGGCCGCTCATGCTGGCCTCGGCCGCAAGTTTCTCAACGGGCGGAGCATCGCCAGCGGCCATGGCCGCCCCTGGCAGTGCACAAACACTCACGGAACAGGCGCGGTGCCGCTCGCCTGCCCACGCGGGTAGACGCTTGCAAGACGACGTATCTCGTCCTCGACACAGTTCGATTCCGAGAGTGCCTGCCATAATCGCTCGAGGAACCGGCCCGTTGTCATTCCGAAACGCACAAGGATTTCCTCTTGGGCAGGTCCGCCGTACGGCGCCCACCTGTGGGCGAACTCAATGAGGAACTCCGCCTCAGGGTCAGGATGAGTGCGAGCGCGGCGAGCGCCAATCGGAGCCGGGCGAGGGCTCCGGCGCTGCGGCGACATCCGAGGCGGTTCCATCCGGCGCGGACGGTGGTATTGGTGCGAGTTCATGGGGTTTCACGCAAACTAGTCGAGGTAGGGCGCACAACCGGCCCTGTGGCGTTCTCGCCGCAGGGCCGGTCGGGACTCACGGCGTCGGGATGTAGACGGGACCTCTCGCAATGACACGGTCGGTGACCTCTGCTATCTCGTCGTAGTCCGGTTCATCGCGCATGGCCTGTTGGCCGGGGTATCCCAGCTTCGCGGTCACGCCGGCATCGAGAAAGTAGGCACCGGCAATCATCCGGCTCACGAGGTCGAAGCGAGGTGGGTCGAGACTGCGAATGCAGCCCATTGCGTCGGCCGGCCTGTCGGCCGGCAGGGTCGCCAAAGCCTCAATGAACAAGGCAGCTTGATCATCACGTGCTCGCAACGCCCGCGGGATCAAGATCGTGGAGATACCGACTTCGGTGGCCGAGGGCATGTCCAGTGACGAGTCTGCCGGAATGAGGGTGTCGGCCACCCATTCGAGTTGAGTCTGGACGTCGTCCAGCGTGAGCATTGTTTCACCCTTCGCACAGGGCCTGAGGTGATCCCTCAGACGTTGATACTGACCTTCTGAGCGCGCGCGTGCTCGATCGCTGCCTCGGTGTTCCGTAGCGCCAGAGCGGCAACGGTCCCGGTCGGATTGACAGCTCCTGACGTGGGCATCACGCTTCCATCCATCACGAAAAGATTCGGTACATCGTGTGCCCGGCCGAAGCCGTCGACGACTGACGTTGCGGGGTCATCACCCATGCGCACAGTTCCGAGCAGGTGCCAGCCCGTCTCCCGCACAATCGGCGAAACCAGTGTCTCGTATGCGCCGGCCTCTCTCATCGATTGCTCAGCGAGTGCATGGTTGAACTCGAGCAGAGCATGCGTGTTAGCGGACGCACTGTAGGTCACCTTCGGCGCCGGCATGCCGTTGCTGTCGACGAGGGTGTCATCCAATGTCACGGCGTTGGATTCGTCGGGCAGGTCTTCGGCGAGGATCGCCCAATAGGCCGAATGACCGAATCGCCGATGCACCTCATGGTGAAAGTCCGGGCCCCATGCACCACTACCACCCCAGGGGAAAGACCCTGTCGTGTTGAGGGGTCCACCGGTTCCCATCAACTGCCACTTGGCTCCGCGGTAGAACCCTCGATCCGCCCGCGTTTCGGCGAACTCGAGCGAATAGGCGCGCTGGCCGAATGGCCCCTGCCAGCTTTCGAACGCGTCTTCGAACAGTCCCACTACGGTGCTGTAGGGGTGCATCATCAGATTCTTGCCCACCAGGCCCGACGAGTTCGCCAACCCGTGGGGATGAGCGTTACTGGCGGACGCCAATAGGATCCGCGGCGTCCCGATCCCGTTCGCCGACAGGACTACGGTACGCCCGGCCTGGAAGTGGGTCTTTCCGGTCGCACGGTCCACGTAGGTCACACCTGTCGCCAGTCCGGCGGAGTCCGTCTCCACACGCAGCACTCTGGCACGCTGGCGCAGCGTAACCCCGAGTTCGACCGCCTTGGGCCAGTGGGTGCGGTCGACCGAGGCTTTCGCTCCGTCGAAACACCCCCACATGCAGCTGGCCCGTCTCACGCATGGCTCCAAGGCGCCGTGACGAACAGTGGCGATCGCATTCGATCCCGGCCACCAATGCCAGCCGAGTCGATCATGTGCAGCGGCGAAACGTCGTTCGAGATCGCCCAGGGGGAACGGGGGAAGTGGGATGTCGAACCCCTCCGGATATGCCGGATCCCCCGGAACTCCCGACACCGAGAAGTCCGTCTCGACGCGCGCATAGAACGGCGCGAGGTCTTCGTAGGAGAGCGGCCAGTCCGCCGCTACGCCATCTAGTGTCTTGACCCGAAAGTCACTGGGCTTGAGGCGATGCCATGCTGCAGCGTAGAGGATCGAGCTCCCTCCGACTCCGTTCCACATCAGCGGAGCAACTTCCGAGTCTGCATCGTTGATCGGATAGTCGGAGTCGGCTTGACGCGTGTTCGGGTTCCACGAGAAGTGCTTGTCCTTAGTAAGCTCGAACTCCGGGTCTGCGCTCCGGATCGACGTGTAGTCCGGGTACTCGCCCTGTTCGAGACAGAGAACCGAGAAACCGCTCTCTGCGAACCTCTTGGCCGCGACCGCCCCGCTCGGGCCTGAACCGACGACGATGACGTCGTACACTTCTGCCGATGAATCAAGTAGGTCCATGGAGCCTCCAGGGTAAGTGTCTGTAAGCCGCGGCCGGCTTCGAGGTTCTGACCGCGATGCTGGATATACGCGAGCGGTGCACCGAGACGGGTGACCATCGGACGGATCGCCAAAGCGTCTGCTGCATTGTGCATGCAGAAAGAGAACTATGTCAAACGTCACCTTTTCCGTGCAGGTACCGCGCTCATCACCGCTTCGAGGGTGAAACATCCACTCGAACTGGCCCGGCAACTCGCCCGGGAAGCGCCGAGAAAGTTCCACTCGACCAAAACCTGCATGCAGCATACGATCCTGGGGTGACTCCCAGAACCGACAACCCTCAACATCCCGTGGTCGTTGTCCTCGACCACGCCTTCGGATCCTTGACCGCCGAACGCGCCACCGCCGCTGACCACAACGCCGACTTCCGAGAGCATCAGTGCCGGACAGAGCAAGACGTCGCGTCGGCCGCCCAGGGCGCCCTCGTCGTACTCGTCAACCAAGCTCCGGTCAACGAAGCCGCCCTCGCGTCGATGCAGCGGGGCGGCGCGGTGATTCGCTATGGCGTCGGCTATGACAACGTGGACCTCGACGCTGCGGCCCACCATGGAATCGCCGTCGCGAACATCCCCGATTACGGAAGCCGAACTGTCGCAGATCATGCTGCTTCACTCATCGTGACTCTACTGCGCAGAATACCCGAGTACGATTCGGCGGTGCGCCAGATGGGCTGGTTGCCCCCGGCTGGACTCGGCCCGATCCACGACTTCGCGTCGACCACCATCGGCCTGGTGGGCGTCGGCCGCATCGGCCGAGAACTGCATACGCGGTTGGCGCCGTTCGGGTTCAGCGTTATCGCCCATGACCCATTCGCAGATGTCGCCGCTATGGCGGCGATCGGTATCGAGATGGTCGACCTGGATGTGTTGCTGGCCCGCAGCAACGCAATATCTCTCCACCTTCCCTTGACCTCCGAGACTCACCACATCATCAATGCTCGGACGCTTGACCTGATGCGTGACGACGCGGTCCTGGTCAATACCTCACGAGGGCCGCTTGTCGACGCGCGGGCTCTCTGTGAGGCTCTGGAATCCGGGCATTTGAGGGGTGCCGGCCTGGACGTGTTCGAAGAAGAGCCCTTACCCGAAGACTCTCCGCTACGTCGGGCGCCTCGTCTCGTGTTGACCCCACATACAGCCTTCTATTCGGAGCAGTCCCTGGCACGCCTACAGCAACTCGCGGCCGAGGAGGCAGGGCGCGCGATCCGCGGAGAAGAACTTCGATGCAAGGTCGTCTGACCAGCTCATTCGGTCCGATTCCGGCATCACACGAGGCTTGACTCATGGCACAGATCACCCTAGCCTGTGATTGTTAATCCTTGACACGGATTTCTCTGAATGCCCGCGGCCGGTGGCCGGGGACCTTACCCAATCCGATCGGCGAGAGACCACGAAGGGCAACGACATGTTTGACGAACGCCAATTTTACATCAACGGAAAATGGGTTGATTCCCACTCGAATCGGACGCTGGACGTTGTCAACCCGGCGACAACGAAGCCGTTCGCCACCATCACATTAGGTGACGAGCGCGATGTCGACGCCGCAGTCGCCGCCGCTCGTTCCGCGTTCACGGACTTCGCGGAAACCTCGCGAGACGAGCGAATCGCACTTCTCGAAGCAGTAATCCACGCCTATGAGCAGCGCAGCGATGAGCTCGCCGATGTTCTCCGGCAGGAGATGGGCGCTCCTGTCCAGCTGTGCAAGAACGCACAGGTTCCATCCGGTCGAGGTCACCTCGAGGCTGCGCTGCGCGCCCTGAAAGAGTTCGATTTCGAAGAACGCGTGGGTTCGACGACCGTCTATCACGAACCCATCGGTGTCTGCGCCCTGATCACGCCATGGAATTGGCCACTGAACCAGATTGCCGCCAAGGTTGCACCGGCGCTGGCGGCAGGCTGCAGCATGATCTTGAAACCGTCCGAGATTGCGCCGCTCAGCGCCATGGTGTTCGCGCGAGTCATGGAAGATGCAGGGGTCCCCGCCGGTGTCTTCAATCTCGTCAACGGTGATGGCCCCGTTGTCGGAAATGCCCTGTCCAGCCACCCTGACGTCGATATGGTGTCGTTCACCGGGTCCACGCGTGCCGGCATTGAAGTCGCACGCAATGCCGCCGCTACGGTCAAGCGAGTGTCCCAGGAGCTCGGCGGTAAATCGGCGAACATCGTACTCGACGACGCCGACCTGGAAACCACAATTCGCCGGGATGTCCAAGCGATGTACAGCAATTCCGGGCAATCATGCAATGCCGGTTCTCGAATGCTCGTACCGTCTGCGCTCCTGAACGAGGTAGTGACGATTGCGCGAACAGCCACCGATGAAGTGATCGTGGGAGACCCGGCAGATCCCGACACGATGGTCGGCCCGGTCGTGTCCGCCCAACAGTTCGACAAGGTGAACGATCTCATCAGGTCCGGGATCGAAGAGGGAGCGACGGTGATCGCGGGCGGGCCAGGCCGCCAGGAGGGACTCGACACAGGGTATTACGTGAAACCGACGGTGTTCAGTGATGTCACTCCAGCGATGCGCATCGCACGTGAGGAAATCTTCGGCCCTGTGCTCGTGATCATGCCTTACGACACCGTTGACGAAGCTGTTGCGATCGCGAATGATTCAGAGTACGGACTCTCGGGGATGGTCTCGTCCCGAAACCACGACCGCGCACGTAACGTGGCCCGACGACTACGGACGGGAATGGTTCACATCAATGGCGCCCCGCTCGACCAGAACGCTCCCTTCGGAGGCTACAAGCAGTCGGGGAACGGTCGAGAGTTCGGGAAGTTCGGCATGCACGAGTTCCTGGAGATGAAATCCGTCTTCGACGAGGGCTGATCGAACTCTCGCGGGAGGCGGCGCAGTCACACGGACATTACTGCGCGCTTCACATTTGATCAAGGAGTCATCCCCGGCTGGACCTGCCGTTTGACGCGTCATCGGGGCGGTCCGAGGGTGGCAGGTTGCTTGCTCGGACGCCTGCCACCCTCGGTCACCATCCGAGTTCATGTGGCAATGACGGGACCGCTGGGCAGGGTCTCCCACTGGATGTGCAGTGAGCCACCGACTTCAACGACCTACGCCATGCGAGGTACCGCCAGCGCACTCGGAGCGCCCGTCACGACTTCCTTCCGAAGCAGACGAGCCGAAGCCCTTCGCAACGGCAGCCTTCCGACAACTGGGGGTCGCAACGTGCCCGCAATCACCACATTCACCCAGACGTCCTGCCCATCAACGCCTCCGTCATCGGGTGTTACGGCTACCGGTTGAATCCGCCCTGTACGTCGGAGTCTGCATGAGGCACGCATCCAGCAAGCGGATCGCGTCCGGCAGCCGAACACTGTGTGACCTGATACGTATCGGGAGCCGGCCGCGCGCGCAGCCGGTAGCTACCACGAGTGAGCGATCTTTGGCTACCCCGCGCATCATGGCCACCGGAATCGGGTCCGCAGTAGAGCTCGCCCGCGAGCGGGGGTCTTCCCGGAACATGCCCTCGCGCACAACTACCCCGCAGATCGGAGGCCCGGTCCTCATTCTTCGGCTCGACCCACCGGACCTTGGCGCATGAAAGAGGGTTTGATGCTGTCCTGGAAATCGGCTACCGCTTTCCAGGACAGCAAGCAAAATTCACTGGGCGAAACAATCCGCGGCTACCTGCTCCAGATGCCGGCCTGGTTCGCGGGCGCGGGTCACTCGAACGACGTCGCGGTACTCGGTGGATAAGGCTGCGCCATGGTGCACATCCTTCGCGGCGCCCAGGACACCACAGATCGGCTGCTACGTACCCTGCAGCGGTCCCGAACTTCGCGAGGGCCGCTGCCCCATAGACGACGAGGACCTCGAAGTCGTTGTCCCGATGCGCAATTCGTCGGCGACTACTCGACGCAAGCGATAGCGGATCGTTTTACTCTCCACGCCAGGAAGGCCTCGTCGGGCGCGACACCATTTGCCTCGATAGCTGCAAGCGACCGAATATCAAGGCCTCGGACGCTACAGCTCTGTCTCCGGCGCGCGAGCAAGCTCTTGCGCCAACTGTTCGCCGTGGTCGAGCACATGCCGGATTGCGAGCTGCTCGGCAAGGTCCGGGTCACCTGCTGCGATGGCATCGAAGATTGCAGCGTGTTCGCTGATTATCGTTTCGGAGGAGGCCATGAGATTGGTTGCACGAACGTACCGAAGGACCACGCTTTTGAGTCGGTCATACTCGCCCTCGAGTCGCGCGTTGCCGGACATCCGTACCACCTGACAATGGAAAGCCATGTCCATGTCCGCGAGCCTGCGCACGTCTGTCCTCTCCCTCGCGGCGAGCACGAGGTCCAACAGGGCCGCCTTCAACGCCACTACACCGTCGTCTGTGACGTTCAGTGCAGCGTGACGAGCAGCAAGACCATCGAGTGCGCTACGCAGGTTGTACACGTCACGTGCATCCGCCGCGGACAACTCGGCGACACGCCAGCCGGAGTATGCCTCTCGTACGACGAGTCCCTCAGACGCAAGGTGCAGGAGCGCGGTGCGCATTGTCGAGCGGGACAGTTCAGTGCCCTCGGCCAGGGCGTTTTCGGTCAATCGAGCACCCGGTGTATATCCCCCGTCGACGATGGCGTCGCGGAGCCAGTCTGCCGCCTGCCGGTCGGAGCTCTTACGTCGCGGCATGCTCTTCGTAGGGATCGATCCCGCGCGGTCGACCTGCGTCATCGTGCACCTTCCGCTGTTAATTCTCGAGTATAAGATTATCAGCCGGGGTCTCCCGGACACCAGAGTGCGATCGGGTGTCGGCACCCCGGATTCTCCGAAGTATGAGCATGGCCGGCGCACCGACTATCGGCCCAAGGGCAAGTATCAGGAATGCAAACCTCCAGCCGACAGCGTCGGCTATCACCGGCACGAGCTGAATAGAGCCCACGGTAAGCATGAAGCCGATCGCTGTTTGTGTTGTCAAGGCCGTGCCCACATAACGAGGGTCGACCTGTTCGCTGAGACTTGTCGAGAAGACACCGGAATCCGCGATGACCGACGATCCCCAGACGAGAAGAAAGATCACCAGGACAATCCACGGAGCACCGAAGACAACAGGCGAGAGCAGACAACACAGGCCGCTGATCGCCAGTGCCGTGAATGCCGAGATGGGTCTGCCGAACCGGTCCGACGCCCAGCCACCTAAGAGACAGCCTGCGATTCCGGCGATACCGATGGATACGAATGCGGTGATACTGGACATCGGACTTGCCCCTGCAGAAGTGTGCTGCTGGCTGGCGAGGATGAATGCCGGCATCCAGGTCCACAGTGCGTACAGCTCCCACATATGGCCGAAGTAGCCGATGTTTGCCAGCCGTGGCCCTCGTTCCAAGAACATGGCCAGGGCGTATCGGGGATTGGGACGCGGCATCGTGCTGTTGACGTATGGACCCGATTTGATCAAGGTGATGGCGAGCAGTCCGCCGGCTGCGCAGAGCAGGGCGGCGATTGTCATCACCGATCGCCAGGGTATGGAGCCGAGACCACCGATCAGGTGCGGTAGTGCGGTACCTAGTGTCAAGGCACCCAGCAGAATTCCGAACGCACGACCGCGCTCCGACGGTCGTGCCCATGAGGCTGTGACCTTCATGCCGACCGGGTACACACCCGCCAGACATACCCCGGTCGCGAACCGTAGCGGGATCGCGGCACTGAGACTGTCGACCGTGACCGCGAACAGCAGCGTGATCCCGGCGGCCAGGAACGCGCTTGCCCCGAGAACCAATTGCGGGCGAACCCGGTCGGCAAGATTGAGAAGTGTCGAGCCGATCGCGCCGACGACGAATCCGACCTGCACAGATGCGGTCAACCAGACCGCCTCTCCCGAACCGATACCCCACTCGCTGCGAAGACTCGGCACAACTGCTGTCGCCGAGAACCAGACACTCAAACTCAAGACCTGGATCACTGCGATGAGCGCGCGCTGGCGTACACCTTGATTCCATCGTCGTATTGACCTCATCGTGGCTTAAGACCTCTCGACATCCGTCAGTCCCGGCGACCGACCGGTCGCCGGGACTGAGGTACAGCTGTGGGGCGGCATGGTGTGTTGCCCTAGTGGACTGGTGTCGGAACGAGGTCCTCGCTTGTGTCGTCGGCCTCCAGATCCTTCTCCGGATCCCAGCGAATGAGGGTTGCCACTGCAAGACCAACCAAGGGGACAAGTGCCGTCGCCAGGATGGCACCGCCTTCACCCAACGTCTCCTGCAGGAACGGGAATACGAACAGCCCCGTTGCAGCGCCGATGTTGCATGCTGTCGTGGCGAATCCCATTCCGAGCCCCCGCAAGTGGCTGGGGAAAGCCAACGCCGAGAAGGCAGCCCCACCGGATGCTGCCAGCGTGGAGTGAAACAGGATGAACATCGTCGGGAGTCCGATTGCTGCCCACAGTGGCAGATTATCGAAGGCCAATCCAAAGACGATGAGGACCGCTGCACAGCAAGCGAAACCGATGCGAACGGCACGACGAATGCCCAGTACTTTGTAGCAACCGGCGGCGGCGAAACCACCGGCAATACCGACGGCATTGAACACTGCAGCGCCAAGTGTTGCTGCTTCGAAACTTTCGCCGAACAACCGGAAGGCGATGATGGGCAGGTACCACCCGACCGCATAGTACTGCAACGCCTGAGCCGCAAAGGTGACCGTCGAGAGAGTCGTTCGTCCCAAATAGGGTGGGCTGAACAGCTCGCGGGTACCGCGAATGAACCCGGGAGCCTGAATGGCAGGACCGTCCCCTGCAGATTTTCCCTCCACCGCGACTGCATCGGTGTGGTACACGATCTTGAGTGCTTTCACGGACTCGACATATCTGCCCTTGGAGGCTAGCCACCGTGGGGATTCGGGCAGAAGTAGGAACTGCAGCACGGCCAACAGTGCAGCGATGATTGCGCCGGTTCCAAGTAGGTAGCGCCAAATATCGAGCCCGACGTCCATCTGGTAGATCAGGAAAGCGATGAGGAGATTGGCAGTCGTCGCGACGTACCATACCCCTTGCCAGCGGCTGAGTTTACGTTGATGGCGACGCGGTAGGAACTCAGCGATGTAGGCCAGAACGACTCCGAAGTCCATTGCCCAGGCGATGCCGGCGAGAAGTCGGCTGGCGAGGAGTATCTCGAAGTTGGGCGCGGCGAGCCCTATCACCATGGATGCGCAGGCGATGACCTTCGCGCTGATCAAGATGGGAATGCGGCCGAAACGATCCGCAAGCGAGCCGGCGAGCGGGCACAGCAGGACTGCAAGCACCATGTAGGTGCTGGTGATGATGGAGACCTCGGTGGTCGACAATTGGAGCTGCTCGGTCAACGGCGCAAGCCCCGTGGCCAGGGCAGCTCCCGAGTACGCCTCGAAGAAGACGCCGCCCAGGCCGAGGATCCAGATCCACTTCATTCTGCTCGTGCTGCGACCATTGTCGATTGCACGGTACACATCATTTTCGGATGCGATTGATTGCATGGTTTACCCGTTGCTTCCGGTGAGATTGCCGCCAGCCGCCACCGGGAAGGTGTGGTCGACGTGGGGAGGCGTATCAGAGGTCGTACTTGATGATTCCGCGAATGACCTTGCCCGCGTGCATATCCGCATAGGCCTCGTTGATTTCATCCAACGAGTACGTGTTGGTGACGAGCTCATCGAGCTTGAGCGTGCCGTCCATGTAGTAGTCAAGAAGCTTGGGAATGGCCGTCCGCGCATTGGATGATCCGAACAAGGTACCTACCAGCCGCTTTTCGTAGGTGCCGAAGGTGAACAGATCCAAGGTCACCTCAGTCTGGCTTGCTGGCGCCACGGCGGTCTCTACCAGGGTCCCCCGCTTGCCGACCAGGCCCATCGCCGCATTGATGATGCCGCCTTCAGCGAGTCCCGTGGTCAAGATGACCTTCTCGGCCATCAGGCCCCACGTCAGCTCGTTCACCAGCGAGTATGCTTCTTCGATGCTCGATGCGGTGTGGGTCGCCCCGAACTGATACGCGTGCTCCAACTTCCACGACACTGTGTCGACCGCAATGATCCGCCTCGCACCTGCCATGCGGGCACCCTGGACTGCATTCATTCCGACACCCCCGACACCGATGACAACCACAGTGTCGCCGGCCTGGGTCTGCGCCGCATTGACAGCCGAACCCCAACCGGTCGTGACGCCGCAGCCCACCAACGCAGCTACCTCGAGTGGAACGTCGTCGCGAATCTTGACTGCCGATGCTTCGTGGACAAGGGCGTAGGGACTGAACGTTCCCAGCATGCACATGGTGCCGATGCCCACGCCGCGGGCGTGGATGTGCGGCTTGAGGTCGCTGAGCTCGACTCCCGTCAGATTGTGTTGTCCCATCTCGCACAGGTTCGAATGGCCGTCCACGCACGGAGCGCATCGTCCGCATGCGGGGATGAAAGCCAAGACCACATGGTCGCCCGGTTTGAGATGTGTCACCGCTGAACCGACCTTCTCCACGACACCAGCACCTTCGTGGCCGCCGAGAGTGGGTCCGAGACCCTCGTGGTAGACCGGCCCGTCAATGTGGTCGTCCGAGTGACACAGGCCTGACGCGGCGAGCTTGACGAGCACTTCCGTAGATTGAGGATCGTCGATCTCGATCTCCTCGACGCTCCATCCTTCGCGGGCGCCCGGCTTCCAGCAGATTGCACCTTGAGTTTTCATGAGGCCTCCACCTAGTTAAGGAATAACAATCGGTAGTGTTGCGTGACTCACATCTAGTTGTCAACGTCTGGACTCACTCGCACGCGGAGACAGCCCTTGGTAGCGCAGTCACTCTCAGTCCGCGCGCCCCAGGAGCGCCAAGAGTTCACGACCGTGCCAATCGGCGCTCCATGGAGCATTTCCTGCTATTACGTTGCGCTTCAACGTTGTACGGCCTCTTCATGTGCCAGTGGCTCGTGCTTCGCCCGGCTGGAATGCATCAACACGGGGAGAGAGCGCGCCTCGCGTGTTGCTCATGGAGCACCTGTCGAAGATCTCGACGAAATGCTTGCCTTCCCGCTGCGCATACGGCAGGGTGATGTTAACAATTAACTCGGAGGTCACGATGAAGATTCAGAATGTCGAGACACTGGCTTGTGATGCGGGCTGGCGCAACTACCACTTCCTGAAGATCACCACTGACGACGGCCTTGTCGGTTGGGCAGAATTCGACGAGGCCTACGGTCCGCCCGGTTTGTCGACGGTGATCGAGCATTACGGGCGCCGTCTCGTCGGCAAAGACGCACTCTCGCACGAACAACACTACGTGACTCTGGCGTCGACAGCCCGACCCGCGCCTCACGGCCTTACTGCAGAGGCGTTCGGTGCGATCGAGAATGCACTGCTCGATCTGAAGGCCCGCTCCCTCGGTGTGCCTGTCTACGAATTGCTCGGCGGTAAAGTGCGCGACAGCATTCCCATCTACTGGTCACACTGTGCTAGTTGGCGAATCAACCACCCCCAGTACTATGAGCCGGCCATCACCGATCTGTCCGGTGTCCGCGCCGCTGGACAGGAAGCCCGAGATCGCGGCTTCAAGGCAGTCAAGACCAACCTGTTCTCCTATCGTGAAGGCGCACCGAAGGCCTGGATGGCAGGATTCGGCGCGCCCTTCGAGCCCGGACTGAATATCGACGCGCCCTTGATCAGGGATGTGGTCAATCACTTGGAGGCGCTCAGGGATGGTGCCGGGCCAGATGTCGAAGTGCTCGTGGACTTCAACTTCAATGCACGGACCGAAGGATACCTGAAACTTCTTCGCGCCCTCGAAGACTTCGACCTCTTCTGGGTCGAACTCGATCTGTACAACCCGGAGGCGCTCGCACACATCCGGCAACAGTGCGGCCAGCCGGTGGCTTCATGCGAGACACTGTTCGGCGTCCGGCAGTTCCTTCCGTATCTGCAACAGCAGTCGATCGATGTCGGAATCGTGGACGCGATCTGGAATGGAGCGTGGCAATCGATGAAGATCGCCTCGACTGCCGAGGCTTTCGACGTCAATGTTGCTCCGCATAATTTCTACAGCCATATGGCGACGATGATGAATGTGCACTTTGCGGCAGCAGTGCCCAATCTTCGGGTGATGGAGCACGATGTTGATCGGCTCGCCTGGGACGATGAAATCTTCGACTCGGCACCAAAGATTGTCGACTCGTCGATCGTGGTGTCGGACGCTCCGGGGTGGGGAATCGTACCCAATGAAGAAGCCATTCGCGCCCGTCCAGCGAAGGTCCAGACCGACTACCTCGGATTCAGCACAGACTAACGGCGCAGCAGACCAGATGCCGTGCACGATGCGCCATGTAGGTTCTCAGTCAATGTGGCCCTCAATGCGCTGACCCGTGGTTATCTATAGCCCGTTCCGGCCATTATCGACGTCGTCTCCCTCCGTTCAGACACGTGCGGCGGGACACTATTGCCTCGACCGGAGTGCATGTCGATTCGGCGGGTGACGGACTCAGGCATGGCTTTGGGGAAAACGACACGTTCGCTGAGACCGAAACGGAAGCGCACCAGCCCTACATCGATACCAGTATCGATGTAGGGCTTCTCGGCGTATGTGGCACAGGCGGGACGAGACTGCTGCACGGATACGTGATGGTGAGCTGTCCACCGGCGATCATTTCACGACGGGGCGGACCCGCAATCGGGCATTTGCGTCCGGGCGAGCCCTGCCAGCGATTCCGACTGTTGGTCGGCATGAGGCGAAAACGTTCGTCCACCGGAATCGGCGCAGCACACGTACTGGTGATGCGGGCGAGGATGTTGTGGTCGCTTTGCGTTTCGAGGAGCGATACCGGGCAATCACGCTGCCGGGGAAACCACTTCGCGCCCTGGTCAGCGGTAGGGCTGGTGATGCGTGCCTCGTACATTCGGGTCCGCCGACCATCGGGAAGCCGAGCGGGACGCCTTCGACGACCCCTGTCAGCCGATCACTACGGGCACCTCGGAATGCTCGCGACCTCGGTCCCGGTAGTCCCGCGGCGACATGCCGTGGACAGCGCGGAACTGCCGATACAGATGGCTGGCATCGAAGAAGCCCCGGCACCACCCGCCCGGCCAGCGACTCACCGCGCAGACACGCGAGCAAGTCCTCGGCCAGCACCTCGTCACCCGGGCCGGCGCGCCACGTCAGCCGGTTGATGACCGACACCGCCACGGATTCGGCCTGCTTCCGTCGCTGCTTTAGTGCCATCGGTATGCCGGCCCCCACCTGTTGCAGCACGTCGTCGACGTCATGCCCGAGCACCGCGGCGAGGAACCGGGCGGCATCTGCTGCAGAGATAGCGGCGCGCAGCTCGGACATATCGAGTGCGGGCACCTGGTCCTGTGCGGGCCACGCGTGCAGCAGCATCGGATGCGGCCGGCTCGGTCGGCCCACCGGCGGGCTCTGCCCGTCGTCGGCCCACCGGCGCCCGTACTGGTCCGGGATGGTGCCCCAACCCCAATACGGCACGGGAACATCGGAGCGGATACCTACCACCTCTATGGGGTCGACCTTGGCGCCGCCGATCACAGCGGTGGGTCCAGTCATCGCCCAGGTCGAAGGTGAACTGGAACTCCGCCCCGAGCCCCAGCAGCCGAGCGACTTTGGCCGACTCGATGTCCACCGCCTCGGTGATCGGTCCGCCGAGCGACTCCACCATCTCGGCGCCGGTCTCGGTGTCGGTGACTACGCGTCCGTCGGCGAGGGTGAACATCGACAGGTGCGAGCGGTCCCACCGGGCGAAGGCGTCGTTCATCGCGTTCGCGAGGTCGCTGAGGGTGTGCGACGGTCCGACCGCGAAGACGCGGCCGGGCCATGGCCACAGCTCCTCTCCGCGTCCGCCGAGCAGTTCCACGGTCACCGACAACCGCGTTCGTGCCATTGTTCGAGGATGGCATGCAGGCGGTGGCGCCGCCTGGTCACAGCCACAGACCTGACCTCATCCTCGCTGGTCCGGGGCACTTTTCAGGGTCCACACCAGCACGGTGCCGACCGACACGAAATGTGGAAACCGACAAGCCACCGACACGGAATCTGGAAACTGACACGGAAACGTGTGTGAAGTTCCGTTGAAGTTGGCCAATCGGACCAGGTACTTGTCCACCGCGTTGCTGCTGGAATACCGGGCCGGTGTGTCACTTATCTTGGCCAACGATCGAGGAGCGTCGGCCACGCGCGTGGCGTGTCATTGAAGTTGTCCACCGCCGGGGGACCGGTCGACGCCGTCCTTGTGGGGTGACGGGCCCCGGACCTGTGGCGATGCGAGACCCGGAAGGTCGATCAGTCTCCGTACGCCGTGACCAACCGGTGTTCACAGGCGTCTCGGGATCGCCTTGATACCTCCCATTAGTCGTCGGGAAGCCTGCTCACCGGCGACGTCACCGGCTTGCCGAAGATCAACTGAGTCTTGCAATGCGCGACCTGAGGAAGCGGCAGCAGACGGTCGATGATCAACGACTGCAAAGCCGTGCTGTCCCGCACCGCCACGTGCAGCAGGTAATCCTCCTCACCACTGACGTTGTAGAGCGCAACAGTCTCAGGAAAGCCCACAGCACGAGAGACGAAATCGTCGGCCGATTGACGGGAATGCGGACGGATCTGAATTGCGAGCAACGCTTGCTCACCTCGACCCACGCACGACGGATCGACCACGGCGCGGATACCCGAGATGACACCGCTGGCCTTGAGTCTCCTGACCCGCTCGAGGCATGTACTCGGGGCCAGATGCACCTGCCGGGCCAGTTCCTTGTTCGGCACCGTCGCATCGACCTGCAACCAATGGAGAATCGCCCAGTCAACCGAATCCAATTCGGTAGAGTCACGCTTTCGCTGTCTCGATTCGGCCATCGTTTCATCCTATCGAATCAGCCAGTACCTTCAGCGTGCGTTGTCGAATTGTTGGAGGAACTCGTGTCGCTAGGAAGTTGGGCAGCTTTTGCTGCGGCGCTGGTCATCGCGCTGGTCGTGCCAGGGCCGGATCTCGTGGTAGTTGCGCACGCCGCCACTCACAGCATCCGGCGCGGGGTACTCACGGCAATGGGAGTGGTACTCGGACTCGGTTTTCATGCAGCCTTGGCCGCCGGCGGGTTGACGGCGTTGGTGGTCTCGCTCCCGGCAGCACTGACCGCACTCCAGGTGGTAGGTGCGTGCATCCTGTTCTGGTTCGGCATATCCATGGCACGTAACACTGGCATCGACTCTGCTGCCGCAGCGCAACCGGGCACAGGGGTACTCACAGGATTCGTGACGAACGCGACCAACCCGAAGGCACTGCTCTTCTTTGCCGCGGTACTCCCCCAGTTCATCGGTGATGGACCCGATCGGTTCATGCGCACAGTCGCGATGGGTGTCACCGTTGTCGTCGGTGCGGCGATCTGGTGGGCCGTGATGATCGCATTGACGAGGACGGTGCAGACCGGCGGGAACGGGCGGTTCGAGCGGGCACTCCCGAAGGCGGGTGGACTGATCCTCGTGTGTCTGGCGGGCGGGTTGCTGTGGTCCGCAGTCTGCGCTGGAATCAGTGTGAATTGAACGCCGTCTCCACTTGGGTGCACACAGTTGCACGAACCACTTTCAAGACTCTGCCCGCCCGCGACTGCCGAGAAGGAAATCGGGTATGAAATTCCCGTGGTCAAGTCCCGGCAGGTGGTGTGCGACCTTGTCGCGTGATTCCTCATCGTTGGTTCAGGCGGTCAACGCCGGTGTCACCTCCTCGGCAGGCTCGGTGACGGTCTCAGCAGACTGGCTGTTGCTGCGGGAACGGGCAAGGACGTCGAGCCCTAGATAGCGACGCCCTTCGATCCACTCGTCGTGCTGCTCTGCAAGAACCGCACCGACCAGCCGGATCAATGCCGTCCGATCGGGGAAGATCCCGACCACATCGGTGCGACGCCGGATCTCCTTGTTCAGTCGTTCCTGCGGATTGTTGGACCAGATCTGCCGCCAGATCTGCTTCGGAAACGCGGTGAACGCCAGCAGGTCCGCTCGCGCTGTGTCGAGATGCTGCGCGACCTTGGGTAGTTTCGACTCAAGTGCGTCGATCACCCGGTCGTACTGCGCGTGAACCGAATCGGCGTCGGGTTGGTCGTAGACCGAATGCAGCAGGGTTTTCACCCAGGGCCACGAGGCCTTCGGTGTCACCGTCATCAAGTTGATTGCATAGTGCGTCCTGCATCGCTGCCACGAGGCGCCCGGCAGGGTCGCGCCGATCGCGGACACCAGGCCGGTATGCGCGTCGGAGGTCACCAAGCGCACCCCGGACAGGCCTCGGGCGACCAGTCCGCGGAAAAAGGCCAGCCAGCCGGCGCCGTCCTCGGCGGAGGTGACATCGACACCGAGTACCTCGCGGTAGCCCTCGGCGTTGACCCCGACTGCGACCAGGGTGTGGACGTTGACCACCCGCCCGTTCTCGCGGACTTTGAGTACCAGCGCATCGGCCGCGACGAACGTGTAGGGACCGGCATCGAGGGGCCGGTTCCGGAACGCCTCGACCTGCTCGTCCAACTCTTTCGCCATGACGCTGACCTGCGACTTCGACAACGAGGTGATGCCGAGAGTGTCGACGAGTTTCTCCATCCGGCGGGTGGAGACCCCGAGTAGATAGCAGGTGGCCACCACGGTGGTCAGCGCCCGTTCGGCGCGTTTGCGCCGCTGCAGCAGCCAGTCCGGAAAGTACGAACCCTGCCGCAACTTGGGGATCGCGACGTCGAGGGTGCCGACCCGGGTATCGAAGTCTCGATGCCGGTAGCCGTTACGGACGTTGACGCGTTCGTCGGAACGCTGGCCGTAGTCGGCACCGCACAACACGTCGGCTTCGGCGCTCATCAGGGCGTCGATGAACATCGACAACAACTCGCGCAGCAGGTCGGGGCTGGCGCCGGTGAGTCGGTCTTCGACAAGGCGGCGCAGGTCGATATCGTGGGCAGTGGTCATCGCGTGGTCCTGTCTCGAGTGACTTTGGTCGGTCTCTTCGAGAATCACGCGATGACCGTCTTTCGTTCGGTTACGACACGCCCACAGACTCATTCAGCTGCGGCTCGTACACCATCTTCATGGACGCACCCATTCCCGTACCGCTGATAGCTATCGAATCTGACATGAGGCGCCGCAGCCGGGACCTGCGGCGCCGCCGAGCGTTCCACTCCGCGAACACGTCGTTTTCCACAAAGGCGGCGACCACGCCGTATACACCCCGCCACCAACGCTGCACTGCCGTTCCCCTGCTGAGAGGCGACACGAAAGTATCAGCAGGTAAGCGACACGAGCATCCCAGTGGATCCGGTCTTCTTACTTCCCGGTACGTGGTCGAATTTCTGGGACATGATCGACGGGCTCGCGGTGGTGTGATGTGGGCTTGAGATCCTTGGAAGCGGTTGCTGTGGGGGACGCATTCCGGCTCTGCACCCCTGGCGCGACGGATGGATCCGCCATATCGCGGCTCTCAACCTCGATCTCGGACAACCCTGAGCCGAATCCGCCGCCGCACTTTCTGTCCGAGCGACTTCCTTGCCGTCATCCAGGTGAGAATTTCCGCCGGAGTGTCAGTGACGATTCCCGTTTCGATGTCAGTGACCCAAGTCAGGCCTGCGGATGGGTAGCATCCGGTGCTCCGCTCCCCTCGACCAGGATGGATGCGTCCTGACCGGCCACGAGTCCTATGCCTCCGTCACATTTCCCAGGTCACCCCCGCGCCGGACGCACTGACATCGAGTGGGAAAACCTACTGACGGGAGATGCGAAAAGCCCAGTTCGCCGCACCGACATCCCGGTGGGAAGTCTCATACAGGAGCACGCTCAAAAATTGGGGCAAAAAGTGCAAATCAGACGCATTGCCGTGACCTGGGGTTTGTCACTCACGGTTTGTGCGGGGTCGGTGACGAAAATTGGCATTAGCGCACCATCTAGCCCGAAACCCCTGCTGAGCGCGTTTTCCGGTGGAAACCTGTCCGAAGTGGCCGGTAGGCTCCCGGTTCGTGCCCGACGACCTGATCCACCGCCGCCCGGACGACGTTTCCGCGCCTGTCCCGACCTCGTCGGACCCAGCTGCGCCGTCCGTGCCGGTGTTGCCGGTCGAGACCCTCACGCAGGTGGCCGGGACGGCGGCGCGGTCGCGCTCCGAGTCGACCCGGCGTAACTACGCCGCCGACTGGCAACGCTTCACCGCCTGGTGCCAGCGCGAAGGACACAGTCCGTTGCCTGCGCATCCGCTCACCGTCGCCGCCTACCTCCACGACGCCGCCGCCACCGTCACGCAGGCGGGGGAGCGGGCCTACTCCCCGGCCACCCTGGCCCGCTGGGTCGCCGGGATCGGCTTCCACCACCGCCGCGCCGGCCATCCCGCCCCCGGAGCGGACGAGCTGGTCACCGCGACCCTGTCCGGGATCCGCCGCGACTACGCCGCAGCGGGGGAGCGGCCCCGCACCCCGCGGGCGCCGCTGCTCACCGCCGACATCGTCACCATCGTCGAGACGATGCGCGCCGACAGCGGTAGTTGGGCCGCGGAGGTGTTGGAACGCCGCGACTCCGCCATCTTCTTGCTGGGGTTCGCCGGGGCGTTCCGCCGCAGCGAACTCGTCGCGCTCACCTGCAGTGACATCTCGCTGCACCGGCTCGACGGCCTGCACATCAAACTCCGCAGGTCCAAGACGGATCAGGAAGGCCGCGGCGCCATCCGGGCGCTGCCGTTCACCCACAGCCATGCAAGCTGTCCGCCGTGTGCGTGGCTGCGGTGGGCGCAGGTCGTCGCCGCCTTCGACACCGGTGGCCGGCCCGCCGTCATCCGCCTGCTGCGCACCGCCGAACCGTTCGACGGGCACGTGTGCCGGGGAACCCGGCCCCGGATGGTCCCGGCAGCACCACTGTTGCGGTCGATCCGCAAGAACGGCAACCTCTCCGACACACCCCTGTCGGGGGCGGCGGTGCACAAAGCGATCCGTCGCCGCGCGGAGCAGGCCGGCTACGACCCCGAAATCGTCCAACAGTTGGGTGGGCATTCGCTGCGGGCCGGGTTCGTCACCCAGGCCTTCCGCAACGGCGCGTCCGCGCACGCGATCATGCGCCAGACCGGGCACAGCACCCCGGCAATGCTCGAGACCTACGCCCGCGAACACGCCCCGCTCATCGGCAACGCTGTGACGAATCTCGGATTGTGACCGTGATGACCCACACCGATCGGAAGAACCACGGCCACGACGAGATTCACGATGCCCAGTTGGGCCTGCGGATCCCCGCCCGCTACCGGCACGATTGGGCGCTCTTCGCCGACTGGTGCGCCGCAGTCGACCACCGGCCCATCCCTGCCGCGCCCGAAACTCTGGCGTTGTTCCTGCACGAGCACCCGGCCGCGGTCGCGACGCAGCGACGCCGGCTCTCAGCGATCAACGCCGTCCACACCGGGCACGGCTACCCGGCCCCGGGGCGGACCGAGACGGTGCGCCGGCACCTCGATGCCACTCGTGCTCAGCGCCTCGATCGGCTCGGCCGGTTACTGCTGCAGCGAGCCGTTGAGTTGCCCACCACCGGCTGGCCGAGCGGGCTGTTTGGCCGCCGCGACGCCCTGCTGCTGGTCCTGGCTGCTACCGGCATGAGCTTCACCGACATCACCCGGCTGCGTCGCAGCGACATCCGACTGGCCGACGACACCCTGGTGGCTACGACCCGGGCCGGTGAGTGCTTCCGTCTCGCAGCGGATCCTGCGACCGGGGACACCTCGGCCGTCACGATCTACCGGCGATGGGCGCAGATCCAGACGTTCCTCGACCAGTATCCGGGCACGCACCTGCTGCGTCACCACTTCACCGACCCCACTGAGATCGTGACCGATCCACTCGACGCGGAGCAGGCCCGGCAACCGTTGCTGTGTCCGATCGACCGGTGGGGGCACCTCCCACACGCGCAATCGATGACCCCGCAGTCGGTCTCGACGCTGGTCCGGGCGCATCTGTCGGGGCGTGTCCCGGGGCGTAAGGCGCTGCCCGATCCCCAGCCGGACGACACCGGAACCTGGATGGAGTCCGACATCGATCTCGACCCCGACTACTACGACCGTGGCACCGCCGCCCGCCGCCGCGACCACAAGGCACTCGAGGATTTCACCGACGTCTTCGACGAGATCGAAGTCCGTGCCGATGCGCTCCTCGCGGACCTGATGGAAGTGCTGGAGGGACTGGCAGATCCCTTATAGTCGGGCCCGTGGCCTACGCGTTCTCGAGCTGCTTAGAGGGGACGATAGCGAGTTCGGCCCCCATAGCTGCGGTGAGGCGGATGAGAGTGTCTCGCGTCGGGTTACCGAGACCACGTTCGATTCGACTGATCTCGGATTGCCCAATGTGCGAAAGGGTGGCCAGCTGGCCCTGGGTGAGACGGGCCGCAATCCTCGCCTCAGCTAGCTGTTTGCCCAGTTTGACCTGATCGCGTACTTGCTCCTCGAGTTCAGCGCCAAAACGATCGGCAAACTCCTTGACCTCGGGAGTCCACTCTGACTTGACGGTGTTCGCGATCTCGCTGAATGGTCGCGTACCCATGATCGCCTCCCTGTCGCGTGGCTCGGATAGTAGTTAGCACTACACAGCGTATGTGCTAAAACACATATTCGTCAAAGAGGCCGCGCTCACTTACCCTTCTTCCTTCCAGGCCTTCAGGTACTTACGCGCCTTTTTGATCTCTTTGCCTTGACGCTTCTCGCTAGGATCCTTGCCCTTGTTGTACGCGTTGAACAACAACACGATCTTGGAGCCATGGAAGGTCGTGAAGATCCGAAGAAGGACCGTGCGATTATGGTTGGAGTCGTCAGCGGGCTCCGGGTCGGTCTCTCCCCAGGTTTCGGCCCCATGCAATGACGTCCGGATGCGGATCTCGTAGAGTCCGCCGCCGAGAGCCTTACCCCATTCTGTGCTGCAAATGTCCATACCGAGTGGCTGGACGACCTTCTCAAGCACCTTGATCGCAACGGCCTGGTCGTACGGATCAGCCTTCATCAGCCATGTCTCGAAGGGCGCCTGCCCAGTTTTGGGGTCCACCCAGACGTCAATCGTCCACTCCGTCGGTCGCTGATCCGCCATGTGCAGGATGCTATCGATGCGCTTGCCGACTCGACCGCAGCACTCGTTGCGAGTGACGCGCTATTTCTGCCACTTCTGCTCGATGCTTGATCCTTCACGAGTTCCGTTCGGGAATGGAGTGCTCGGGGTGGGATTGAGTAGGCGAGGAACACGCGTGACGGTCATGGCAGGTCCCCGATAGTCGGTCCGGTCGGTTCTAGAGCCGGTTCCTACTTTCAGTCGATCTCGCACGTCACCGGCTGAGGCCGGTGGGTGCATCCGGCAGCGTACTCAGTGGGGGTCTTGTAACCCAACGCTGAATGCCGGTGTCGGTGGTTGTGGTCGTCCTTGAAATCCTCGATCACCACCCGGGCCTCGAGCACCGTGGTCCAGTAGTTGCGGTTCAGGCACTCGTCGCGCAACCGGTTGTTGAACGATTCGATGAACCCGTTGTTCCATGGTGTGCCCGGCGGAATATAGGACACCCCGACCGAGCCGGCGCAGAAGTCCTGCAAGGCCTTCGAGATGAACTCGGGGCCGTTGTCCATCCGCAACACCCGCGGGGGTCCACCCCACATCGCGAATGCTTTCTCCAGGCCCTCGATCAACCGGTCGGCGGTGATCGAGCGGTCCACTATGTTCAGCAACGACATCCGGGTGTGTTCGTCGACCATCGACGCGATCTTCACCGTCTTGCCGTCAACCGTCGAATCGAACTGGAAGTCCACTGCCCACACCACATTCGGAGCATCCGCGTCGACGACCGGAACAGAGGACTGACCGGCACGTTTGCGGCGCGGAGCACGCCGGACCTGTAACCCTTCCTCCTTCCACAGACGGTGGACCTTCTTCTTGTTCACCTCGATGCCCTGGTCGTAGCGCAGCCACGCCCACGCCCGACGGAACCCGTGCCGCGGATGCGTGCGGGCATAGTTGCGCAACTGCGCACGTAGATCGGCATCCGGGTCGCCCGGTGTCTGCGCCAACGGCAACCGTCGGTAGGCGGAGCGGGAAAGCCCGACCACCTTGCACGCGAACCGCTCCGACATCTGCAGGGTGCCGGTGAGCATGGCGATCGCAGCGCGCTTGGCGGACGGGCTCAGAATTTTCCCTTGGCGATCTCCCGCAACGCGTCCTTCTCCAACTCGGCCTCGGCGAGCAGCCGCTTGAGCCGGCTGTTCTGCTCCCGCAGCTCCTTGAGCTCTTTGGCTGCATCGGCGTCCATACCGCCGTACTGGCGACGCCAGTTGTACAGCGTCGCTGCCGACACCTCGAGTGCGGCGGCGATCTCCTCACCGTTCTTGCCTTCCGCGGCCAACTCGTCGGCCCGGCGCAGCTTGCGTACGATGTCTTCCGCCGAATGACGCTTACGTCCCGCCATGATCCCTATCGCTCCTTCTTTGCCCTCACCAGGGCATTCAGGACTCTAGACCAGACCGGACCTACTCAAGGGGAACAGGCCAGTAGACCGGAAGTCGCCACTCCCATGTCAGGGGTGGCGGTGTGAACAGCGGCATCGAACCGAGAGCACGTGTGCTGTCAGTCCAGCACCAGGAATGTCGGGTCGTCGGCAAACTCAACAACTACCTCACCGAACACCGACGTCGGCGCGACGAGCTTGCCCGCGATCCGGATTCCGCACGAGATGTCCTGCGCGGCAGTAGCAGTCGCGCCAACGAGATCGCCGAGCAAAGCCTCGCCGAGGTGCGAGCGTCGCCTCGATCTGCTGGCGGACCGAGTTCGGGATCTTGCCGACGGGGGTGACGCCATCGATCAGTCCCACGGCCTGTGTTCGGACTTCTGGTTTGACTCCCAGTTCGATCAGTAGGTCGGCCGGGTCGGTCGACTTCTGCAGCTCGGCACGGCAGAACATGAACATGTCGCAGCTAGGACAGGTGTCCGGAGAATAGATGGCCTGTAAGTGTGCAAGATGGGCCGGTAAGTTGGCGCGGGTTTCCGGAGGGAAGGCGGCCGCTTCGGAAGCGCGTTCTCGAACACGCATACGGACCTCTTCACGATGGTCGTTCAGGTTCTCGATTACTGCAGTCGGAGACAGGGAAGAGTTGCGAGGTACGGCGAGGATGCCGAATGTGTGAACGTCCATTCCTGCGGGCAGCTTCGTCCATGCTGCGGCGGACTCGGCACCTAGGGCGACCTGCAGAAATCCTTTGAGGAGACGGCCATCCTCGATTTTGGCGCGCACTCGTTGATAGTCCTTGGCGTCGCCGACGATCAACCATGAACCGTCAGACTTGCCGTCACTGTTTGGAGCCTTGGGCGCAACCACCGCGAAGTCAGGATGCGTGTCCGTAGCGTTCTCGCCTTCGAGCCCGAGAAATGGAACGGCCAATTGGTGGATCAGAGTGGCATGTCCATGCGTGACGGCAGCATTATGCGCCAGCTCTAATGCGGACGCTGTCTTGCTCGTGTCGATGTGGGCGTCGGCTACGACAACGGCCTGCGGCCGTTCCAGGCCCAGGGCGCCGACGGAAACGGTGACCACCTCGGACGCGAAGCGCTTGTCGCGGACGAGCCGTTCGAACATCATCGCGCGCATCCAACGCAGCAACGGGATGGCGCTCTGAGGGCCTTTGGAATGGCCGACCTGTTCTGCGAGCTTACGTCGGGTAACGCCGGTAATCAGGGGGTCGGTGCCACGGAACCGCGCACACGCCGCATGTGAAGAAGCGGCAACCGCGCTGCTTGCGCCGCCCGTCACTTTCGTCGACAAGCATCCTCCGATGTAACTCGTGCAGGACAGCAGTAGAGGCCGCGGCCTAGATCACGACGCTGGCAGGCCGTGAACGCACAGCTGCACTCTGTAGTTCGCTCCATAGATCGATTTCGCTACATGCCATCCGGCACCCACGGAAACCGAAGAACTCGAATGAAGCTGCCAGAGCAAGCACCCAGCTGGCCCGTGCTACCTCAGGAGATAGCCCAGGTCAGCAGGTCGAGCAGACGCACGTCGGTCAGGGTCGCGATCCGGCGGACCTGCTCGCTCTCGGACTGCGCCAGGCGGCGGCGGAACAGTGGGAGGGCACCGCTGTCGAGGTTGGCGCACACGTCGTCACGGATGGCCGCCCAGAACATCGCTCGCCTGCCCCGGTGCGGGTATCGGGCAGCCGCGGCACGCGCGTGGAGCCGGTAGAACGCCATGACCTTCGAGTCGAGGATGGGGAACAATCCTGGGCGTTTGAGGTGGAGCACCTTGCTGATCTTGGCTACCCTCACGTGCCGGGGAGCGGCAGTGCGGAAATGGTCGTAGAGGGCTTCGGCACGGTCGTAGAGTTCGCCGCTGATGTTTGGGTCGGCGTCGACCAGCTGTGCCTCGATCGGCACCGCCGCCCATGGGGCGTCGACGGCGGTGCGGATGAACCAGTCGCGTTGGGCGTGGCTGATGCGGGAGCGCACCTTGTGGGTGCGGGCGATCTCGTCGGCGGTGATCTCCTTAAGTGCTCCGGGGCCGGGCAGGTCGTAGCGGGTCACGGTCACTGCCGGATAGCCGTGGGCCTTGGCGACCGCGGTGTCGATGTCGATGCTGCGGCCGGCGATCACCAACACGGCGGCCGCGGCCTCACCGCCGGCGCGGTTCATGGCTTCTGCTGCCTCGCCGGGCCCGGGTCGGTGTCGTTGATTCCCGGGTCTGTGTGTGGAGTCGCGGCGGACGTGCCTGCGTTCGCCGCAGCGGCGATTTCCGTCGGGTCAGGCCGGCTCGAGGTGCGGATCGTACGAGCAAGTGCCCGCAGCTGCTGAAGTGAGCGGATTCCGTCCGGGACGCTGCCGTCGGCGGGTGGCCGTCCACTTCGGTAGCAGGCGCGAAAATCCTGCGTGCCGGTCTCGTTCATCGCATCTTTGAGGTCTTGTGCTGCGGCGATGTACTCGGCGCGGTCGGGTTCGGTGAGCGAGCCGAGGTAGCTGTCCAATGTCTCGATCCGAGCCTGGGCGTGGGTGTGCGCTGCCGCGTCGGTCTTTGTCTGCGCGGGTGTGCCGCTCCGGTGTGATGCGGTGGTCGGCGCGTGGGCTGTGGTCGATCGTGTGCGGAATCGGCCGCGTAGTGCGGTGAACATCGTTCCCCTCGGTGCGTGTCGGTGGCCTCTCATCATGCACGCCACCTGACGACTCGACCACGCATCGACTCCGGACGGGATGCGATCACGCAGGGGCCGGGCTCAGGTGGGCAGACGAAACCGAGGGCTGTCTACGACGTCGCCGCCCTGGTCGGCGATGAGTGGAGTGCCTGAGCGCAGAAAGCATCCCCGCCGCAAGGGGTACGGCGGGGATGGCCGGATCGAAGTATGACAGGTCGATCCCGTCGAGCCCTGGAGGTCCGCAGCTGCGCCAGCCGGCAGTGCAGGGAGCCGGCTGGGGGTTCACGGGCCGGCCGGGGGCGTGCGCAGGTCCTGGAGTTCGGCGCGCAGTTCGGCGACACGTTCGCGGGCGGCTTCGGCTTGCGCGTGTGCGGCGGCGGCGTCGGCGCGGGCGGTCTCGGCGCGGTCGCGTTCGGCTGCCGCCGCGGTGCGGGCGGCGGTGAGTTCGGCTTCGAGCCGCCGGGTGTGTTCGGCTGCGGTGGCCGCCGCGGCGTCTTTCTCGGCGATCGCTCGGGTCAGCCGCTCGCGGTGCTCGTCGAGCTGCCCGGTGAGCAGCTCGATCCGGTGCTCGAAACCGACGATCTGCTCTCGGTGGGCCGAGGCGGCCTGATCGAGCTGCTGCTGCCAGCGGTCCTGTGCCGCGGCATGCTCGGCCCGGGCTGCGGTGAGCTGGGCGAGGGCCTCGGTGGCCTCGGCGTCGGCGGCCGTGGCGGCGGCATCGGCGTCGGCGCGTTCGGTGCGAGCGGTGTCGAGTTCGTCCTGCAGGGCCGCGATCTCGGCTGCGGCGTCGGCCCGGACCTTGTCGGCCTCGGCCTGCACGCGCCGCAGCTGTGCATCGATCGCCGCCGGATCGGCGAGCAGATCGGTCGCGGTGGTGATCGACGACGCGATCGTCGTCAGCGTCTCGAGCATCGCCTGGGTTTCGCGGCGCAGCAGTGGTACCGCGTCGGTGAGGGTGCCGATCGCCGAGGTCGGATCGGTCGGCAGCGCATCCTGTTGTTGCTGGGCGCGGGCCTTGTCTTTCTGGCGCTGCCGCCAGGCCCGTACCCGGTCGGCGTCGGTGGCGTATTCGCGGCGCCGTCCCCCTCTGACTTCCTCGGCCATGACCCCGCCCTCCCGACCCGATGACGTTCCGTATCCAGCATCGTAACACCATTCGTAACGTACTTATCATGATACGTACGTTACGAATGGCGTGAATCGATGCTCGGACCAGGAGACCGGCCCCTGCCGTCGCGCACCTCCCGAGGCTTCCGCACCCCCGGGCACCTCGTCGGCTGCTCCTCCGCCATGGACGGGGGGCCGCGGTGGTCATCGGCGATGTCATCGTCGCGAGGGCACGGGGAGGCAGCTTGTCGATCCCCGGTCGCTCGAGGGGCAGGACGGTACCGGCGGACCCCACTTCCCCCGCCTCATAGACGGCAGTGACCGGCCGGCCGAGGCGGGTGTGCAGGCCGGTGCGAAGGTGCCCGGCATCGGAGATTCTTCCGCTCTCGACGCCGGGTTTCCTGCGGAAACGATGCGGCAGGCCGATGCTTCCCGAAGTCCGCTGTCGCGTCCCTCCATCGACCTGCCGCCACTGACGATAGCGTCCGAGTAGAACGTATGTGCGAAAATCTGGAGTGTGGTGTCCTACGAACGCGCACCGAAACGGTGCCCGAACGGGCACCGACTGGGACCACACCGGGTGGTCGTGGGCTGGACACCGTGCACCTGCGCGACGGCGCTACGCCCCTCGGGAGCCACCGGACATCGCACCTATCTGTGCATCGTCTGCGATGCGGAAATCTTCGTTCCGCCGCATACGGGACCACAGTTCTCCGGGGTGCAGTGGCCGCCGAGGCAGGCGCAGGAGCAGCCGCGGCCCGACTCGTCAGGTGAGTGAGCCGGCCGGATCGCAGACGGGGCGACCCGCCAGGGTCCAGAAGATTAGCTTTGCTGAATTTGTGGTGTGAACTGGGAAAACGACACGTCCCGTTCTGTCGTGTCGATCGGAGAAAAGCACCACCATCAAGCCCGGCGACCAGGTGAAGGTCAGCGCACGCGGCCCCAAGTTCGTGTTCACCATCGAAGACATCGATGAGGACGCCGGCATGGCGATGATCGAGGTCAACGCCGACAGCCCGCTCACGTATCCGTGGCCGGCGCGCGTGAGCGATCTCGTACCCGTCGAGGACTGACTCCGAGAGTCCTTCCTCCTGACGTTCGCTCTCGCTCCACCTGTTTGGTACCGATCCGTGCTTCCGCTACGGTGACCGCTGCAATCACCCGAGTTCCCCCGACAGGTGAGTGATTCCCTGACGGGTCGAAGGATGGTCCCCGGCGCCCCCGCCGGGGACCATCGCCTTTTCTGCTGATGGGGTTGTACATGCAGCGGACGACACAGTCGCTACTCTCGGCGCGTGGAGGACAGGACGCGAGCCATCGGCGACGCCGCCGATGCGATGACCGACGAGGGAACTCGAGACCGCGATTGCGGCGCTACACGCCCGTGAGCGGGAACTCCTCGTCGCCGCAGACAGCGAAGCAGCGTTCGATCTGATGGGCACGAAGTTCGTGTTGTTGTCCACGCTGGAAGGTCAGCGGCGGTAGCTGACTGTTGTACGGATTCGGTTTTTTCTTCATTTCTGTCTGCTGCGGTATTCGTATAGCAGTTTGTGGAGCAGATTCGTACAGGGTTACTGCGCGGCTGACATATCCTCTCGGTGCCGTTCAGGATTCAGCGCGGCGCAGCCGCTTGTGATCATGGGCTCACGCGGGCAACCCGGGCGCGGTAGTCGTGACCGGTGGCGCGCGCAGTGCGGCGGCAAGTTCCATTCGCCTGACTCCCTGTTCCATCAGCTCTGTGGCGTTGCTGTCGGTGATCGGGTGGGGCGTGCGGACGACACCGGCATAGCGGATGCGCTCTTCGAGCTCGTCCGGTTCGTGGGCCGGCTGGTCAGCGGTGCAACGCGGCTCTACGCCAGTAATAACACGGCTGCCCGACACCTTCACCCCTCCTCGGTCCTATAGCTGCGGCCCGAGGTGCAGATCGGGTGTGGGTGGTTGGTGTTCATGTATGGCCGGTGGTCGGCTGTTCGGTTGTGGTGGTGTGTGGTGGACCTGCGGTGGTCCGTGGAGGGCCTTCCCTGTTGAGAGCGAACTCTGCTCCTCCCCTACCTCGTCGGCATGCGTGAGATTCCGGTGCGGCTCGCCGTCGGCGGGATTCGGTTTCGCTGCCTTTGGGGCATCGTCGGTCCTGGTCGACATGGCGTGACGGGGTTCCTCGGCCACCTGGATTGCGGTGGTCAGCGGCTCGTAGGTCTCGTTGCGTTCCGGGGAATTCTCCAGCAGGGCGTAGCTGCGGTGGGCCAGCACATCCCAGTGCTTCTCGTACCGTTGCGCGGCGTCGACCGCGCCGAGGTCCGGGGCGGCGGCGGGAAGCTCGGTGGTGATGGCACGGGCGAGTTCGGCGGCGAAGGCTTCCCGGCCGGCAACTCGCATAGCGTCCTCGAGGACCGGGTCCGGTTCGATGCCTTCGGGGGGATCATCGTGGTAGTTCGCTGCGTGGGTGGCGGCACGGAGCGCTTCGGGGTCGATGGTGCGCCAGTCGATCGTGCGGTCGGGGCGGTCGTGGACGAGCTGGTCGGTCATGAGTACGACGGCGACCGACTGGACGCCTTCGGTTTCCTCCTGGATGGCGGCCATGTGGCGTCCGAGCTGGTGGGGGTCGGTGAGAGTGTTCTCGTCCGGGGCGGCGATCACCGGGCTGGTGTAGGCGGAGGTGTCGCTGACGATCGGCATGAAGTCGGTGTGCAGCTCACGGTGGATGACACTTGCGTGTAGTTCGCTGCCGTCCCCGGTAATTTCGCGGTGGGCGAGGTGGTCGGCGGTCCGCAGTGCCAACTCCCAGGTGATGAGGCGGCGCAGCCGGGCGGGGTCGCGCTCGTCAAAGGCATTGACCGGGGCTCCGGTGTCGTAGCGCATGGTGTTCTTGCCTGCTGCCGGGTCAAACAGGTCCTTGTAGCGGTGGTTCGGCTCGGGGAGTGCTGCGGCGGCGCGTTCGGCCGCGAGGGTGGAGGTGCCCTCAAGGATCCGGCGTACGGCGGCATCGTGTTCGGGACCGTAGTCGGTGCGTTCAGCCAGGTTCAGGCCGATGCGGATCAGGGCGTGAGCGTTGTCGAGTTCGGCTCCGCTCAAGGATCGCTCGCGGGGGCTCTCCCGGAAGGTCTGGAAGGCCGTGTAGGGGCCGCTGCGATCACGGTCGTAGTCGCGCAGCATCGTCATATGGGTGGTCAAAGACAGCACTGGTCGACCTGGGGCGGGCTGGGCAGGGACGTATCCGATGTTCGGTACGACCGCCGGGGCGAGAACGTCGGCGAGCAGTCTGGGATCTCCGGTCTCGGCGGTGATGTAGCGGGCCGCCGATAGGGCAGCGAGGTCGACACGTGCGGTGTCGATCTGCCATCCGGCCCGGTCTGCGATGCGGCGGAACAGCTCGTACTGCGTCCGAGAGTTCCCGTCCGGGAAGGGATGAATCTCCGTCAAGCGTGACCAGTAATCGGCCAGACGGGTGACGACGGTGTGGTGGTCGAGTCCGGTCAGGTTGTTCTCGGCGGCGAGATCGGCGAACAGTTCGTCGACGTCGGCGGTGGTGTCCTCGGGGCTCGAGTGGGCGATCGGCAGATTGCCCTGGGTGGTGGGCACCGTTTTGTACTGGCCGGCCCAGACGTACAGGCCGTCGAAGGCTCGCCGGTGTATCTCGCGTAGGAACTCTCCGGTGAAGGTGCTCGGCGAGGGAACGTCCGCGAATTCGTACATCGCCTGCGTGAACAGGCGTTTTTCGATTCTGTCGAGTGTTGGGGTGTCGGTGATGCCGAGAAGGTTCACTCGCGTGTCGGTTCCGGGGATGTAGCCCTCGATCGGGAGCGACGAGGCGGTCATTTCTCGGGGCGCTCCCCGCGTCGGAACTCGTTGAGGATGTCCTCGCGGGTGAGTCCGGCCTCGATCTGCTCGATGATGTCTCGGGGATCTTCGCCGCCGAGGTCGCCCGCCATCGCGCAAGCGGCGCGGATGTGCTGTGCGATGGTCTCGCGTGTCACCTCCTCGCCGAAGGGGGCGAGTCGTTCACGTAGGGACGGGTTTTCGGTCGTGTCGTCGCCCATGTCGGTCATGGTCTCCCCTGTTGGTGTGGTGTGGTTCGGACGTGGGGCGGGATCGGCCGCGGATCCCCTCCCCCACTGGTGTGTTCACGTTGTGGCTCCGACAGTAGGCGCGCCCCCGAATCGGGCGCGTACACGCTCGAGGCGTCGGGCGGCGGCGCGCTGGACACGACCGATGGCGACCATGTGGTCGAACAGGTCGGCTTCGGGCAGGGTTTCGGCGGCTTCGGTGATGGTGGCTCCGGCGGTGCGAAAGCTGCGACGGTAGGCGGCGCTGATGACGGCATGGGCGTAGTAGGGCGAGGCGGTGGGATCGGCGCCGGCGGTGGTGGCGGTGGTCAGGGCGTAGGCGAGTCGGCGGCCGTGGTGACCGGCGAGCCGACCGTGGCGCTCGAGGTGGGCCAGGACCATTGCGGGGTCGTGGGGTTGGCCGGTGTTCATCAGTGCGGCGATGGCGTCGAACAGTTCGGCGTGGAGTGGCTGGTGGAAGTCGTCGGTGGTGAGCAGGTCCACGATGTCGGCGGCTGCGGCGCGGGTGGCGAACAGCAGCGCGCACAGCAGCAGGGTTTCGGTGTCGGCGTCTGGGGGCGCGAACTCGTCGGCGCTGAGGTAGCGGTCGAGATCGGTCTGGTCGGTGACGGTCATGCGCTGGTCCGTTCGTCGAGGGCGTCGGCGATGTCGAGCACGGGAGTCGGGTCGGGGTGGCCGATGGCCGAGTGGCCGATGGTGGCGCGAGCGATGACGCTTCCGTCGATGGTGATGGTGACTGCGCTACCGGCGGGCGCACCGTAGGCGAGCGCGAGCGTGCGCGCTGCTTCGGCGGCGTCGGAGGCGGCGGCCGCGTGGGTGAAGGTGCAGCCAGAATCGGAGTGCGCGACGGTGGGCGCGGTCAGCGTGACGGTCCAGACGATCATTGCGGCGCTCCTTCGGCTTGACGGGGTTTCCCCAGGTACTCGCCCATTGTCGCTTAATTGACATGCTTTGTGAAGCCTTTTCGATGCGTTTTACATGATTGTGTGGTTGTTTTTTGATTCTTTTGTGATGCGTAGGCGAGGGCCGTGCCGGAGCCGTCGACTGGGGTTCGATACCCCGGTCGACGGCCATGCGTGCCGGGGGCCGGCACCCGGCGAGTGGTCCGGCCCGGTGGGCGGCCGATACGACCGCCCACCGGAAGGGGCGTTACTGCTCGTCGAGGGGGTCGAGTCCGGCGGCGCGGCGTTCGATGTCGGCGAGGGTGTAGCCCTGGGCTTCGATGGCGCGCAGGTAGAACTGCGACAGGTCGGTGGGCTTGCGCCAGTGCTCGACGCCGACCTGGGACTCGAGGGTGATGAGGATGTGGGCGCGCAGCAGGACCAGGGCGCGGAGGTCGGTGGCGCTTGCGAGCTTCGCGAGCGTGTCGGACGTGGGGAGCATCTGTTCGGCGAGGGTGCGGGCGTGATAGGCGGCGGGGATCTGGGGCCACTTCATCAGCACTGTTGCCACGAATGAGGCGGTGGCCTTGGGGGCGGTCTTGCGGGTGGTCTGCCGGGCGATCCACTTGCGGCGGACCTCGGTGGCGGCTCGCCATTCGCGGTTGTTCTCGATCACTTCGCGCCGCTGAGCTGCGCGGTCCTCGGCACTTTGTTCCTGTTCGGACTCGGCGGGGCGAGGGTGTCCCCACCAGGTGCGCCAAGGGGTGTCTTCGATATTGACGACGTGCCAGTACAGCGTGGTCTCGTGGTTTTCGACGACGTTCTCGCGGGGAATCATCCATTCCTCGCGAGCATCGCCGTCGGGTAGCTCGTCCACGATGTAGTCCGCGTCGATCTCGTCGCCGCTCTCGCGGTCGAAATAGGTGGTGCAGCTGTAGACGTACATCCCGAGGTGTCCGAGGGCGGCGACTTCTTCGATGGCGGGCGTGTTGCCTTTTTCGTCGGTGACGCGCTCGACCAGCTGGCTGGTCCCCTCCCCCACTCTCTCGTGAAGAGCACCGAGCGGCACGGCGGCGATGGAGTGTTCTGCGAGGTACGCCTCGGCGCGGGCCAGTGCGGCATTGCGTTCGGTGCGGCGCAACCGTTCGGCGGCGAGTGCGTGGTCGAGTCGTCCGCTGCCGATGGCCCACTCGATGCGGCGGACGACAGCGGGATCGTCGCTGAACTCGGCGAGGGCGGCGGCTTGTTCGATGGTCAGCTCGCCTCGTTGCACAGCGTCGCGCTGCTCGGTGTCGCGCAAGGTCAGGGCCGCCTCGATCTCGGTGCGGGGTGCCTTGGTGCGACGGGCGATCTTGGTGGAGGTCAGCCCGTGGTCGGCCAGGGTCTCGAACAGGGCCAGGCGTTCGCCGTTGGTGATCGCGGCGCGGTGTTCGTTCTCGCTCCACTGGGTGACGAGCCGTTCGACGGCGGCGTCGGTGCCATCGCCTTCGTCGCCGACGATGAGGGTGGGGATCTGGGTCAGTCCGGCCTCGAGGGCTGCGGCGGTGCGGCGGTGGCCGGTGAGCACGCGCAGGGGTCCGGCGGCGGTGCGGCACACAGTGATGGGGGTCAGAACCCCTTGCTCTGCGATCGACTCGCGGAAGGCATCGGTCAGGCGCAGGTCATGTCGGATGTTGGAGTCGGTGAGCAGGTCAGCGGGGTCGACGGTGGCGAATTCAGCGGTGCTTCCGTTGTTCATGGCTCAAGTTTACATCTGTTTTGATGATTTTTCGATGTTTTATTGGTGTCTATTCGATGTTTTCTTGGTGACTGTTGTCACACTTTTTACCCTCTGAGCTGGGGTTTCCGTGAAACGCAAACGGCCCCGCCGGGGCGAGGCCGTTGGTTCAGTCTTTTATGCGGTCATGGATGGGCAGGATCATGGATCGGTGGCCGAGATACCGTTCGGACAGCTCGCCCAGTCTCGAGTCGGAGGTTCCGGCGTAGTTGCCTCCGAACATCACCACTCGTCCCGACTCGGTGAGTTCGTACCGACGACGGTCGGCGTTCCATTCGACTCTGACCAGAGCGGCATGGCCGCCTTCGATGAAGGCGTGGCGTCGAATCCGTACGGCGACGGTGGGGCTGATCTGCTCATGGCCGCCGACGTGGCTTCGCATTCCGTGGGGGGTACAGCCGGACGGCAGTGACGTGATGTGGCCCGTGCGGGCGCGGCGCTCGTCGAGGACGCCGACCAGAAGAAGAGTGTCGGCGGCGGCGCTGATACCGCCGTTGGTGCAGTCGCCGAGGCGGTGGGCGCGGTAGACGTCGAGCAGGAGACCGGCGGGGCGATGGTCGTTCTCGTTGTTGTTCATACCTCTAGTTTACATCTGTTTTGATGCTTTTCCGATGTTTTTCTGGTGTTTGTTCGGTGCTTTTCTGGTGATGCTGGTCAACCGTTTATAGGCTATGACCTGCGGTTTTGCGGGTGTAGCGGGGGTTCGGTGGCGGTGGTGGAGCGGGTACCTCGGTCGGTCGGTGCTGCCCTGGTGAACCGGGCGCGGTGACTGCCGGGCAAGGGCGGGTTTTCCCTTGCTCGGTGGTCGGCGGGTCCGGTAGGGCCGTGCGGGGTGACCGGGCGCGGTGCACGCGGAGCGCGGGAACCTTGGGAGGGAGGGACAGGGGTCCGGGGGCGGAGCCCCCCGGGATCGGTAGAGCGATGCGGGTCGGGCCGGGAGTTTCTGTGCCTGTACACGAGGCCCGCATAGACCGAAGGCCCCGACCAGGAGGGGCGGGTTCACATGATCGTCGCAACCTCTCGTTGAGAGTGTTGCGACGATCATGTGAACCCGCCGAGGTCGGGGCCTTCAACGGTTGGACTGTGGGGCGGTCAGTCCTCGTCGGTGCTGTCGTTCTTGCTGCCGCGGGTTTTGCGCCGGCGCACCTTCTCCACCTCGGGGAAGGGCTCGCCGCCGTTGTATTCCTCTTCGAGCTTGTGGGTGTACTCGGCGATGGCGGCCTCGATGAAGCTGTTGAGACTGCCGTGTGCGCCGGGGTAGACACCGCGCAGACCCTTTTGAGCGTTGGTCGCAGCGTCGATGACGGATTCGGCGAGGGTGAACGTGCGCCGGGTCAAGGTGGGTTGCTGCACGATCTTCTTCGGTGCTGCGGACCGTGCCGGGACGTTCTCGTCGGGAGCTTCGGCGTCGAACATGCTGCGGATGTCGCTCATGACTTCTTCCTTTGGGTAATGGTGGTGGCCAGGTCGTCATAGACCAAGGCGTGACGCCAACCGTCCTTCGTGTCGGCGAGGGATACTCCGTCGTTGACGGCCCTCTTGATCGGCTCGGCGGATCGGACGCTGCCGAGGACGGGGATGCCGGCCTCGGTGAATTGGGTGGTCCAGGCGCGAGCGAGGACCGTTCCGGACTGCACCTTGTTGAGGATGGTGCCGCGGACCCACAGAGTGCTGTTATGCCGCTTCTTGATGCTCTGGGCGTACGAGGTCACGCCCTGCATGGCCGCGATGCTGAAATCATGCGCTTCGTTGAGAACGATGAGCTGGTCAGAGGCCACGAGCGCGCACATCTCGAGGGCATTTCGCGTGGGGGAGCAGTCGATGAGGATGTAGTCGTAGCGGTCACGGATCGGCTCGAGTGATTCCCGCAGGACGTGGGGGCCTTCGATGGGATCGTTGGTGATGTTCTTCTCGGCGGCGATGAGGTGGGCCGCGTTCGCAGGGGCGGCGATGAGATCGACGCCGGGGCGTATTGCACCGAGGATCGCCTCGGCAGCGGGCTTTCGGGTCTCCGGGTCTATATCGACGATGTGATCGGCGGTCACCTTCGCTGCGGCACGGAGGTCGGGCTGCAACTTGGTGAGGGTGTGGGTGAGGTTGCCGGAGGGATCAAGGTCGACCAGGAGCACCTTTTCGCCGGCACGGGCGAGGGCTTCACCGACGTTGAGCACGGTGGTGGTCTTGCCCACCCCGCCCTTCTCGTTGCCGATCAGAATGATTTTCGAACTCATGGCCTCCCTTTCCTGATGCAATAATACATCACTTCTGATTCATAAAGCGTGCTTTTCTGGTTCTTATCGGATGGCGGTTTCGTGACTGTTGCGGACTGGGTGGTGTTGCATCTGTTCAGGTGCGGTTTTCATGTCAGTGGTGGATGGAACGGCGACGGCCAGGGCTCGATGCCCTGGCCGTCGGCCACCGCTGCCACTGGGGGTGGGGGTGGCTTGAATCTGGTTGCGTTCGCGGGGTTTCCAGTCCTGTCGGCTGGTGCGTGACGCTAGCCAACATCCAACACTATCGGTGGCGCTCGTGCACAGGGGGGCCGCTGGGATTCGCGTCGGCTCGTGGTCGGCGGTGGGGTCTGTGCGGCGCAGCCGCTCCTTCGGGTTCGGTTCTCGGCCGGCCTCGCGGTGGTGGCAGACCGTAGGGGTGGGGCGGATATGGCGGCGGCCCGAGCCGGGGCCGTGAGGGGCGTCCGGCTCGGGCCATGGGTCAGCGGATCTCGCGGCACTGTCGGCATTCCCACCCTTGGGGGCGGAGAAGGCAGGTTCGTCGTTTTTCGCAGAGCCAGCAGGTCTGGTTGGCTTTTTCGGCTTCGCCGCGTTCCTGCGCTGCGGCTTTTTCGTGTTCGGCTGTGCGGCGTTCTCGCTCGGTGTCCAGGTCGTTGTGCTGGGCCGCGGTGGGTAGTGCGCGCATCGTGCGGTAGGCGGCGGCGGTGCCTGCGTCTCGTTCTGCGAGGTCGGCGGCGGTGTAGCTCGGGGGTCGGTCGGCTTCGTGCAGCATGGGTCCGAAGATCGTGCGGCAGGTCTGGCAGGGGGTGAGTTCGTCGGTGACGGGCTGTGTGCATCCGGGGATGATGCACTCGGCGAACAGGGATTGGGCGGTCATGGCGTCCTCGCGGCGAGTGGGGACCGGCGGCCGCGAGGGGGTCGCGGCCGCCGGATTGTGGGTTACTGACCTGGGCGGATGGGGGTGTGGGCGTCCTCGGCGCGGGCGTCGGTGATCTTGTCGTAGGGCAGTCGGTCGGTCCAGCTGTAGGCGGTGGCGACGGTGACCGACTTTGCGTTGACTCGGATCACCTTGTGCCAGGTGCCGGAGCAGTTGACGAAGCATCCGGGGCGTAGGTCGGCGCGGCTGTAGAGCTTGGGGCCGTCGGTGGCGTCCTGTTCGGTGCGTACTGCGGTCCAGTATTCGATGTCGCGCTCGAGTTCGGCTTTGTTGAGTTCGAGTTGGTGCATGTGGTTGCTGGTCTCGGCGGTGTGTCCGGCAGCGCGGTACTTGGTGAGGTGACGTTCGATGCTGCGTAGTTCGACGCTTTGTCGTTCGATGCGGCGGTGGATCACTGCGGGGGTGTAGCGGTGATCGGTGCTGCGGGCGGCGATGCGGGCGGATTCGGCGGCTGAGCGGGCGGCGGCGTCGGCTTCGATCGCGGCGCGGGCGGTGGTGTGGGCGCGGTCGAGGGCGCGGCGGTGGCGTCGTTCGCTGTGATGTCCCACTTTGATGGGTTCTCCGCCTTCGGGCAGTGCGGCACAGGCGTGGTCGTGGCGTGCGTGGGCGGTGTCGGCGGCGGTGGCTTTGCGTTCGGCCTTGGCTGTGAGGGCGGCGGCGCGGTGGGTCAGACGCTCGTTGTGGTCGTGGTGGGCGTCGGTGCCGTCGCGGAGGGTGGTGTCGATGTCGGTTTCGACGTCGTGTCCGGCGGCGCGCAGGGCGGCGGCGGTGTGTTCGATGCGGGCGAGGTGGGGGGCGCGGTCGCGGCTGTGGGGGATGTACCAGGCGGTGATGCTGCGTCCCCATTTCCAACCTGCGGTTTTGAGGATCGGGGCGGTGCCGTCGCCTTTGCTGGTGCCGTCGATGATCGTGCCCGCTGTGGGGGTGTGCGTGATGGTGAGCATGTGCGCGTTTCCTGTTCGGGTCGGTAGTGCGCGCCGGTGGGGAGTCGCGGTGACTCCCCACCGGCGCGGAGGGTGGATCAGTACTCGGCGATGAAGACAGGCCAGTGGGGGTCTGGGCGGGTGGTCCAGCGGAGGATCGTCCGCCAGTAGGTGGTGGTCCGGTAGGCGCGTTCCTCGTGGTGGGGGCACATGACCCACTCGCCGTCGGTGTGGGTGGCTTTGGTGGTGCAGCCGTTGTAGTCGCACCACTGGTCGGGAAGCTCGAGTGTCTGGACGGGGGCGGGAGTGGTCATCGCGTCTTTCCTTCCGGGGTGGTCGGTCAGCTGAGGCCGGATTCGATTGCGGCGCTGATTTCGTCCTCGGTCATGCCTGCGGCACGGGCGGCGGCCTTGGTGTCGCGGGACTCGGCCAGGACTACGGAGATGCCCTTGCCGGTCGAGATGTTCTCGAGCAGGGCATCGATGTCGCGGCCGAGGTTGTGGAGCTTCGCGATGATCTCTTCCTTGGTCATGACTCTAGTTTACATCTGTTTTGATGCTTTTTCGATGTTTTGTTGCTAATTTTTTGGTGCTTTTCTGGTGATGCCGGTCACACGTTTTTAGGCTATGACCTGCGGTTTTGCGGGTGTATCGGGGGTTCGGTGGCGGTGGTGGAGCGGGTACCTCGGTCGGTCGGTGCTGCGCTGGTGAACCGGGCGCGGTGACTGCCGGGCAAGGGCGGGTTTTCCCTTGCTCGGTGGTCGGCGGGTCCGGTAGGGCCGTGCGGGGTGACCGGGCGCGGTGCACGCGGAGCGCGGGAACCTTGGGAGGGAGGGACAGGGGTCCGGGGGCGGAGCCCCTGGGGATCGGTAGAGCCGATGCTCACGGCAGACGAGCCGGGGCACACTCCTAGCCAGCGCGAGGCGGCACCGTCCGCCGGCCGCGGGAGCATACGTTTACCGGCCCCGAGACCAACGAGGCAAAGATCCGCCTGCCACACCGACCCTCGAAGCACACTGCTCGTCGACACCCGAGACGACCCGAAGGGGGTCCGGGGGCGAATCGCCCCTGGTCAACGCCGCAAATGCGGCTCGGCGCACCGATCCGGGGACGATTCCCGAGTTCGATACGCCGAGGTGAGGCTGGCAGGCATCAGACGTGGACATTTTTTGATGTCGGCCTGATCTTTTATTGATTCAGATTTGAAGCTGAAAAGTTGTTTTTTCGATGGTCTTGTGATGCTCAGATGGTGACGGAGGTGTCGGCCTCGGAGAGCCATCGGTAGACGGTGGCGACGGAGCGGTCGACTTCTTGGGCGATGACGGGCACGTCCACTCCGGCCTGGCGTCGAGTCAGTGCCCACTCGCGACGTTCCTCGTGGGAGTGGAAGGTCGGGATGCGGGTGGCGTCGAGGTGCGCGCCGGGTAGGTGGGGCAGTGGCACCTCGAGCTGTCGAGTGAGAGCGTCAGAGGTCGCGGTGCGAGTCGGTTGCGCGGCTGGGGTCTCGTTCGCAGTCCTGGCTGCGGCACGGTTCTCAGTGATGGTCGTGACGTGAGTCTTGGATGCGGTCGCGTTCTCGTTCGCGGTCTCACGGCGCGGCTGTGTCGCGGGCACGGATTCGATGTGAGTCTCGGCGGGGCTCTCGGTGGGCGCGGCGGTGCGACGGCCGAGAACGGTCAGCGCGTGGGTGGACGCGAGCAGTGAGATCGGCGGGAGTGTGGCGATCACGGCAGCGAGAACGGAGTTGAAGCCCGGCGTCGTGGTGAGAACGGCGTGGATCGCGTTTCCTGCGATCGAGACGGTGGCGGCGCCGATGAGAATCTTCCAGAAGAATCGTCGCGCCCGGTGGTCGTGACGTCGGGAGACGACTCCCATCGTTGCTTGCAGGATCGTTCCGTCGACGATGACGGGGAACAGGAAGGCGATCTCTCTCGGTTGGCCGGCCTGGATGCACAGGTCTCGCAGTGCGAGGAAGCTGAGAATGAACGCGGCCGCCCCGATTCCTACGGTGATGGTCACGCCTGCGAACCACATGGATCCGCTGACGGCGGTCACGGTGGCAGGTTCCGAGTTCTTCTCGTTCTTATGGCACTTCGTCGCTATCATAGCGTCCATAATAACAATGGGAACTATGAAATGAGAAGTGGTTTCTTATGTGAGAGTTTCAGGTCACGGTGAGTTCTTGTCTTGAGAATTGCGGCCGAGGTAACTGGTCGCGACCGCGAGATTGGAGCAAGTCGAGACTCACACAGCGAGCAGGACTGGCCTTCCTTCCCTGTTGGCCCGTCTCTTGCGTAACGGTGGTGGCGAGGTCCCCGAGGCCCGGCGGTAGGTATGCCGGTCGGTCGATGTCGCGTTCTTTGAGGTCGACGGTCCGGTTAGCTGGGCGGCCCGATCGGGCTCACGTCAGGTAGTCCTTCAAAGCGGTGGGTAGGTTTCGTCGCGACGGAAACACTCCACGATCAAAACACGGTATTCCAAGGATGCGCGATGATCACCGCACAGTGACCGGAGGACTACATGACTGAATCAGCATCGCCCGCAACCGCGATGTCCACATTGAACACACCCGCGTATGTCGTGGCCGGAATGGCGAGCATCGCCGTGATCGTCGGAAGTCTCGGACCGTGGGGGATACTGCAGAATCCGCTGGCCTCGGCCACTTTCAGTGGCACTGACAGCTCGGACGGAAAGCTCACCCTCATCGCTGCGGGAATTGCCGGAACGGGCTTGCTGGTGCGTGCATCGTGGAATTCTTCGGTGCCGCTGATCGTGGCGCTTCTCGCTGGAGCCTTATGCGCGCTGGTCGGATTCACCGACTTGTTCAGAGGTAACGCAATGTTCGCCGAGTCCGGTGACGTGTTCGCCTCGATTGGGTGGGGCCTGTGGTTGGTGTGCATTGGATCGGTTGCGTTGCTACTGGGGCTTATCTTGTGTTTGCTCCCGCAGATCGCAGAGGCATTCGGATCCTCGGCACAGACCACAGACGTACGGAACCCTTCGGCGCAGGAGCCATCGATGCGGAAAGGCCAGGTCAAGGCCACCAGATCAGCTTGGTACAGCCGTGTCGAGGCTTCGGACCGATGGGGGTACGTGATTGTTGCAACGTGCTGCCTGACGACAGTGGCCCTTCTCATTTGGGCATTCAGTGTCAGAGCACCGTGGGAGTGAATTATCGCCAGCGCAAGGCGTCAATTGAGTTCCGTCGCGTCGACAGGGCCAGCTCTCAAGGGTTCGGGAGACTACGGTCCCGTCGCTTCAAGCACGGTTCCATCGACCGACGCCGGTCTGGGAAGTGGATTTGATCTCTCCGGCGGACGGGACGTCCCAGGGGCGGCCGTTGTTGTGTTCGGTTTCGAGCCGTTCGATTGTCTCGAGGACGGCTGCCTCGAGAAATTCGCTCAAGGTGCTCGGCGGAAGGATGGCGCGGGTGCCGAGGTAGGCGGCGCGGATGCGTTCGGCTTGGTCGGTGTGGAACCCGAGTTTGAGTCGCGGTGTGCGTGACGCCTCGGTCATTGCTGCTGGTCCTGTTTTCCTGGGTGGCCGGGGGCGTTGCGTCCGACGCCGGTCTGGGAGAGGGATTTGAGTTCGCTGCGGCTGGGGGTGCGCCAGGGTCGGCCGTCGTTGTGTTCGGCTTCGAGGCGTTCGATGGCCTCGACCAGCAAGGTGGTGATGAACTCGCTGAGGGTGGCCGGGGGCAGGATGGCGCGGGTGCCGACGTAGGCGGCGCGGATCCGGTCGGCGTCGGCTTCGCTGATGTCGAAGGCCATGCGCTTCTTCCCGGTCATGGTTCTCATCGTAACTTCGGTACGTGTGTCGTCGACTCTGTCATGAGGGGAGAGGTTCGAGGTGTGGAAGGGAGCTGCCGGGGCGGATACCTGATATGGCTTGGCATGACCTACCCGAATAATCTCTGTATATGGCTCGGCGTGTCCTACCCGAATAGTCGATCTTGGTAGTGCACAGTACTCGGCATGGAAACCGTGGGGGAGTCCCTTCTCACTGACGAGCAGTGGGGAAACGAGGTGCTCCTGCCGCATCGGCCGTTCGCGACGAACCAACTCGAGCACGGTCAGTACCGAATGAGCCGTGACCAGGCATTGATGATGCGCTACATCCAGCACTCTCCACACGCGTTGCTCGGATCGATCGTCATCGACTGTGACCACCCCGATGCGGCGATGCGGGCGTTCGAGAAACCGTCGGATCATCCGACGCCGAGCTGGGTCGCGCAGTCTCCCTCCGGGCGGGCGCACCTGGGTTGGTGGCTGGGCGATCATCGAGTCTGCCGTACCGACTCGGCGCGGTTGACTCCGCTGCGCTACGCCCATCGCATCGAGCGAGGTCTGTGTATCTCCGTCGGTGGGGACTTCTCCTACGGTGGGCAGCTGACCAAGAACCCGATCCACCCTGAATGGGAAACCATTTACGGTCCAGCGGATCCCTACTCGTTGCGGGATCTGGCGACCATCTACACACCTCGTCAGGCCCCGCGCCGGCCCGACCGCTCCGTGGGTCTGGGCCGCAATGTGACGATGTTCGACACTGCCCGTAAGTGGGCGTACCCACAGTGGTGGCACCATCGTCATGACACCGTCGACCAGTGGCTTCAACTGGTTCTTCAGCGTTGTCACGGAATCAACAGCGAGTTCGCCGACCCTCTTCCTTTCATCGAGGTCCGTGCCACGGCGTACTCCATCGGCAAGTGGATCTGGCGTAACTTCGACGAGGGGACGTTCCGGGCGCGCCAGGCAGCACGTGGCAGCAAGGGGGGCAAGGTCATGAGCTCCGCCAAACGGGAAGCAAACAGGAAGCGGGCCACCAAGTTCGATTTGGCGACAGCATTGGAGTTTGCGCAATGAGTGGCAGCGCCCAGGCACAACAACGTCGGTCGATCACCGCAAAGGAACTGGCACGCCGGCTCGGCTCGTCGGAGCGCACTGCACGTCGTCTGATTGCCGAACCCCGAGACCAATTCCTCGAACGCGCAGAACGTCGACGCAAGCAGGTGGTCGAACTTCGCGAGCAGGGGATGAAGTACCGCGAGATCGCCGAGGAACTGAAGATATCGATCGGAGCGGTGGGTCGGATATTGCATGATGCCCGCAAGCTCGAGGGGTAGGAGCGGCTTCCGCGTGAAACGATTCGATTCCCCTTCGCCGCTGCGGTGCTGACCGGAGCGAGCATTTCTTCAGTAGTGGTTCCGGTCGAAGCGGTCCCCGCGGGTCCGGGTGCGCATGCCCAAGCGCTGGAACAGTATCTGCCGGATCTCGGCGAGAGCGGTGGCACGGGTGTCGTCGCTGGCCGGAGGGTGAGCAGCACGCCGGTCGAGTTCGGCGCGACGTTCGGCGGCGCGGCGGTCCTGGATCTCAGTGCGGCGCTCGGTGGGGGTAGGCCCTGACCACACGTCGGCGAGGGCGCGGAGCTGCCAGCGCAGGAAGGCGGTCGGGGACGTCAGGTGTGGAAGGGTGCGGTCGCGGCGGAACTCGGTGATCTGGTCGGCGATGTCGTCGCCGGTCCATCGGGTGGTGTCGATGCCTGCGGCGGTCAGGGCGTCGGCGATCGCTCCGACGTGGTGATGGGTGGTTCCGGGGACGTAGTGGCCATTCCGGTCCACGCCGCGGTATTCGGGCATCGTGGGACCGAGTCGGTCGGCCAGGCGCGCTGCGGCGATCTGAGCGTGTAGGGGTCGTGGGCCGCCCGGGGTTTTCGAGGAAGCTCGGGCGCGGCGCGTAGCGCGCGCGTTGGTGATTACTTGAGAACGAGAGATACCTGTAGAACCCAAAGGGTTCTCCGGTAGATCCGCATGATTCGGAAACTGGGGATAAACAGAAGAGGTGGCAGTGAACTTGCTGGTCAAGGCCCACACGGAAGCTGCGCGAAGTTGCTTTCCGCCGTGGGTGAGGCTGGCTTCGATGCGTTCGGCGATGGTGAGGTAGCGGCCGCGGACGAGTTCGACGGCGGCTCCGATGCGGCGAAGGATCTGGCGGGCTCGGTCGAGGACGTCGGTGCTGATGCCGGCGTATTCGGCGAGGGTGTCGCGGGCGGCGGTGAGGCTGCGGCCGGTGGATTCGTCGGCGTAAGCGGCGTGAGCGTTGGCGGCGGCGATGAACTTGTCCGGGGCGATGCGGTGCTCGTGGCAGATCTTGATGCCGGTCTCGCTGCGGGCGAAGGTGATGATCTGGCGCATCCATCCGGCGCGGGAGTCCCAGACGGGGATGGGGGAGTAGGCACCATCGGAAACATGCAGGTTGTAGCTGCCGCGACGGCGACCACGGCGGGTCTTGGGAGTAGCGCGAGCGGCGTGTGCGCTCCGTTGAGGGCGACACGCGGGTGTGTGATTTGAGGCGGAAGTTGGCCCAAACGAGCAGCGCTCGCTAATATGCATAACGAAGACTTTCTGGTGAGAAAGTTCGAGTGGCCCGAGAGAGTTTGGCGACTGGCTCGGTCACATATTCGGTTTGGAAGACCCCTCGCTTGGCAGGCGGGGGGTTTTCTGCATCTGAGGGCGGTCTAGTTGGCGGCTAGCGGCCCCTCGCTGGTGACGTTTACACGGCCACCGCCTTGATCTCGCGGGCAAGGTCCGGTCGACCGGCTTGCAGTGCGAGCAGGTCGGCGACGTACTGAGACAGCGCGACCTTGGCGTCCTTGGCATCGTTGCGGAGCTGTTCGTGCAGCTCAGCGGGGATACGTAGAGTCATCGCAGCGCGGTCGCCTTTGTGCGGCTGTGCCATGCGTAAACCCCCGTTCTTCAAGATCGGCCCGTTGAATCTGACTCAGGTTAGCGGCTGAGAGGGCGGATGTCAGTTACCCCCGTAAATCGGCGTGGCGCGTGTCGACTCGTGGGACGACAGCATAGGTCTGAGCCGGGACCCCCAGCTGCGTTGTGTACTGCGGATGGTGGGTGCTGCAGCTGTGGTCGCTCCGTCCGGGGTTATTGCGGGACGAGCCACGGGTGGAGGGGCCAGCGCTTGCTTCGAAGAAAGGAGTAGTCGGCAGGTAGGTTCCCTGGGGCAGCTGCACTGTGCCTACGGCTGGGGAGGTTATAAGTTAATCGTGATTCTCAACGAGTGGCATCTGGTCGAGACGTTGGTAGACGGTGAGATGTCCGTTGTCAGCTGCGGCGGCACGGTCAAGGATTGGGCGTCGGTGACCCGGCATGTTCAGCCGGCTCCGGACCTTCCGGTCACGCCGATCGTCGACGAAGTGGTTCGCACTCGTCGTCCGGTCACGATCGATCTGTGCTCACGTAAGGAAGCGCAGAAGGCGTTCCACATCAAAGCGCTGCCCGTTCTCGGCCCGAGTGGGGAGGCACACGGCGTCCAGGTGTGGGTGGGAGAGTCCGGCCGGGTCCCCGGCCCGCCTCGGATCGCAGCCGGGATTGCGTGGAATCTCGAGCGGATGGTGATCGGTCAGACGATCGAAGCATCGATGATGTCCGGGGTGCTCCCTGAGGAGCACGTGCCGGAGCGAACTCCGGCGGAGTACATCGCCAATGCGGTGAAATTCGATGATTCGGCGTCGTTGTTCGAGCTGAGCATCGAGCCGGTGCATGGTCGTCGGTGGGCGGCTCCCGTATCGGTTCTGCACGCGGACGGTCGGGTGATGCGTTGGTACTGCTGGGGCAAGGGGTGCACTGATCCGGGCAACGTGGGATTGCGGCTGCTGTGGCACGACGTCTCCGATACGACGTCACCGGAGTTGCCGACACTGAGCGAGCTGGGAATGCAGGAGATGCTGCGGTCTGCGGAGGTCTACACCGGTGTCTTTGTCGCCGACCTCGCGGTTCTGGTGATGTGGCTACCGGACGCTCCGCCATGGGTGTTCTGGCGAAATATCAAGAGTGGAAACGAGATCGTGCATCCCGACGACCGGCATGTACTGGCCGACGCGCTGGCAACGTTCCGTTCGGGTAATACCGCTTCTCGGTGCGTCCGCGCCCGTCTGCGTTCGGAATCAGGTTGGCAAGCAGCGCATTTGTCGATCAGCCCGTATCCCGGTCCACTCAGTGACCGTCTCGTGCTCGTTCGAGTTTCAACGATTCCGGACGAATTCGATTTGCTCACAGAGGATTTGCAGGGTTCTGATCGGGGCATGTCGGGCAGGTAGGTTGGCCCCGGACTATCTGCCGTGGTCTGGTAATTTGTCTTCCGCGTCCCCTTCTGTGGGGATTTCCCGGGGCTTGTCCACTCGGTCCTGGATGTAGCACAGCCGGTTTCGGCCGCCTCCGCATGCCCGCGCGAGGCGGGCTGCTATCTCTGCGGGGGGAGAGATTAGACGTGGTGATCCGTATTTGTCGTGCGTCGACACACAGCGTGTCGCGCGTGTCAGACGGGTGCGCCCGGCGGCCGGGTTCGGGTCCGTTCGTAGGCGGCGCGGACCTCGGCTGTGTCCACTTCCAGAGCTTGGGCCAGTCGTTCGGCCACCGGCTCTCGCAGTACGGTTTCCCCCAGCTCGAGGCTGCTGAGCGAGGCTGTGGAAATGCCTGCTTGCAGCGCCAGCTGGGGCTGGGTCAGGCCGGCCTGGACGCGCAGATCGCCCAGATACCGGTCGTGCGGGGGTATCCGCACCAGCTCGGACATCGGAACGTCGAGGGCGGCAGCGACACGGGCCAGACGGTCCACCTGCGGGGTCGCCTGCCCGGATTCCCAGGCACGCACGGCCGCCACGCTCACTTCGGCAAATCTCGCCAGGTCACCACGGGTGTAACCCTTCTCCGTCCGCAGATCGATCAGCCTCTCGCGGTCGAATCCCCGAAGAGGCCGTCTCGTCATGCCCGAAACCTTTCCACGAGCCATAACACTGCCCTACAGGAATGGCTTGCGTCATCTTCCACTGTAATAGATTTTGCTGTAGTATTCCGGAATAGAGTTTCAATGAAGGGTTTTGTGGGGAAGGGGGTAACGATCAGCTGAGCCGAGGAGCGTCTGGCCCGGCAATCAGCGCGAGCCACGGTGAGGCCACCGGCAAAGGGAAACCCCCGGACACGTGTCAGTGATTGGCGTCGGTGTCACGTATCCGGGGTTGAACCACCTACGTAACAACCCATCCGGGCTGACTACGCAAGCTCGGGCACCAGGTCACTACGGACGAGAGCCCACTTCCTTGTCGGGCGCTGCTGCTCTGGCGTTACTCGACTGTGCGCGCCGGGCAGCAGCGTTCCCGCACCTAGCCGGCGCTGCCGACACGTGCACAAGCGGACTACCTCTCTGTGGTGACCACCCGATCTTCTCGGCCCTGACGGATCCCTGTCTCGCTCAGGTCCTTCACGCATTCGGGATTCGATTCATTCGCAGAAAGGCGATGTACATGTCCGTATCCAACGAAGATCAGCTGGTTTCCGGCACCGGCAGACACCGGCGCCGCCGAACGACCAGTGCGGTGCTCAGCACCGCGACTCTGGCACCGGCGGCAGCCGGGTTGCTCATTGCTTTTGCGCCGACGGCAGCAGCAGCGCCGACCGGCGACTCCGGCGGCGGGCAGGCGGGCATCACGTCCCCGCCGCAGTCCGGTGGTGGGCAGGCGGGCATCACCTCCACGCCCCCCTCGACTTCTGCTCCTGCACCCTCGGCTCCTGATCCACAGCCCGCCGAGAACTTCTGGGTAGCGCCTCCGGCCGAGTACAACCGCGGCACCCGCGCCTACAACCCGCAGACCGGCGGCGGTGTGTCGATGGCGCAGTACAACGGCTATTCGGGCGGCGACAACTCCGTCTACTCCGGCTACTCCGGTTACAGCGTTCCTGCTCCGCAGGCGCCGGTCGTGGTCGAAGGCCCGACCCTGCCGATCGAGGCTCCGGTCAACAAGATGCGTTTCGGCCGGGTGATCTTCGACCAGCCGAACTGGGTCTCGGACGTCGATGCCGAAAAGACCAATCGCACGACCGCAGTGGTCGAGGCGATGGTCACCGACTACCACCGGTCGACCGGCGTGGAGACCGAAGAGGCCGAAAAGATCGCCTCGGCCCAGGTCGCAGGCACGGCTGTAGGTGCAGCGACCGGATTCGGCACCGGCTGCCTCGCGGCTGGTGTCCCGACCGCACTGGCAGTGGGCACGGTCGCGGGCATCGTCGGGGCGGGAGCAGGCACGATGGTGCCCCTGCCGATTCCGGGGGTTGCTCCCGTGACCTCGGGCGTTGCCGCTACCGCCGCTGGTGCGGCGGCCGGATTCGGCGTCGGATGCGCGGTCGGTGGCGGACTCGGCGCACTCGGCGGCGGTCTGGCCGGGTACGGGGTCGGCACGGCTTACGGCGCGGGCGAGGATGCCACGCCGATCGAGACCGAGGTGCCCGATATCGAGGCCGAACAGGTCACCGAACAGGTCGACACCACGCTCGCGCAGTGGTCGGAGGATCCCATCGGTGCGGCTGCTGCCGACGCTGTGCAGACCTTCGCCACCGAGACCGCACCTGCGATCGATGAGCAGGTCCGCGACTTCGTTCAGGCACAGCCCGGCGGCGAGCAGGTCATCGAACAGGTCGACCAGGCACTCGACTCGTTCTTCACCGACGCGACGCCGGGGCTGGCATCGCGCCTGGTCAGCGAGGCGGTCGGTCTGGGTCTCGGCACGCCCGCACCCGCAGTCGACGCCTGAGTCCAGTCGAAGAGGGAGACGAACCGATGAAGCGGAACGACCGAGCGGGCTCACCTCGGGTGCTCGATGCGACCGCACCTCGCACCCGGATGGTTCGGGAGTCGGTGCCGGTGTCGGTACCGGTGGCCGAAGAGCGCTTTTCCTCCGGGAGAACCGCGTCTACCCGTGAGTCGGCGTCTCGAGTGGTCGCGGCGGCCGATGCCGGTCGCCGCGCCACTCACCCGACCACGCAGGTGACCACGCGCCGCCCTGCCGGGAAGGGACTGACCTATGCCGGCCTCGGCCTCGCGGCCGTGGCCGTCGTGGGACTGGCCGGCTGGAGCATCACCGCTTTCGTCGGCGGCGGTGACGACGACGCGGACTTCGGTGGCCTGGTCCCGGACACCGCAACCGCTGCGCCGACCGCGGCCGCGGCAGCGGCAGATGATCCGTGCTCGCCTGGCGAGGGTGACCAACTCTCCGGCGAAGGGGTGATCGCGGCGCTCGAACACCGCTATTACCTGCTGCGTTCGGGTGAGTCGGTGCGGGAGTTGATGGCCCCTGATGCGCCGTTGCCCGAAGCGGCAATGATCCAGCAGGGCATCGACACCGTGCCGCTGGGGACCACGCACTGCCTCGAGGTCACGGCCATCGGGCCGAACACCTACAGCGCGCAGATCACCGAGGTCCGCCCGGATCGGCGCAACGAGTTCAAACAGCGCATCACAACGACCACGGCCGAGGACGGCCGAGTGATGATCCGCTCCATCGAAGAGGTCGGGGCATGAGGAAAGCAAGTCTCGCTCTGGCAGCGGCAGCAGTGACCACCGCGGCCGCGGTGAGCACACCGACAGTTGCTCACGCAGCGGAGACGAACGGGTGTGCGCGCACGATCGCGCTGATGATTCCCGGCACGACGGAAACGTCCGCTCATGCTGATCCGACCGTGCCGACGGGCATGCTCGCGGCGGTCGGTGACGCACTCGAGCAACGGTTCGGCAAGAACCTCGACGTGGTGTACGTGCCGTATCCGGGCGAGGCGTTCTTCAACGGCACGTCCTATGCCGAATCGAAGTCGCGGGGCGACAAAGCGGCAGCGGAGTTGATGGAACGGTGCCCGTCGTCGAAGTACCTCATCGCCGGGTACAGCCAGGGCGCGCAGATCGGCAACGATCTGGCCGTCAACATCGGCCACGGTCTCGGCCCCGTCACTCCGCAGCAGGTCAAGGCGGTGATTCTGCTCGCTAATCCGAAGCGGGGCACCGAGGGCGCAACGTTGATCGGCCCGCCCCTGAGCGGTCAGGGCATCGCTGGGCCGGCCCCAGAAGGGTTCGGCAAGCTCGCGGGCAAGGTGTTCGACATCTGCCACCCGGACGATGCGTACTGCAACACCGATGGCCAGTCGACGCCGTTCCTGGCGTCTCTGGGCCGGATCATCGCCAATCCGCCGGGAGCGGTCGACGTTTCTGCCGAACTCGCCTCGACTGCATCACCCCAGACTCCGACGATCACCGGCACGTCGACAGTGGCGCAATCCTCCCTGGTCGATGAGCTGTCCTCGCCGGGGACCTGGCGCAACGCGGATCTGTCGGCGGTGTTCGGGGCAGCCTCGCAGCTGGCCGAGTCGGTGTCGTCGCTCGATGCCGCTGGTCCGACGTCGACCACCTCAGCGGCGAACATCGCCCGCATGACGCAGCAGGCGCGGCTGGTGTCGGAGACTTTGACGCCGATCGACCAGGCGCGAGAGTGGATCGACAGCAATCCGGGCGCGCGTGAGACGTTCACCTCGGCTCCCGAGGGATCGCCGGAGGCGACCACGGCGGGCGTGCTCGACATGCTCGAGCAGGTCGATGTCCCGGCAGTGTTGTCGGCCGCCGAAGCGGTGACCGGCGTGAGCACGGCCTTGCTCAAGTCACGGGCCTCGGGCGAGTCGATCGATGTGTCGACGCTGGCAGAGTCGGCAGATGCGCTGGTCGCGGGCCTGTCGCCGTTGGCGGCCTCGGGTCCGGTGGAGTTGCGGACGGCAACGCAGGTGCTTTCGGTGGCCAAGCCGACGACGATCATCAATCAACTGCTGGGCGTCGTCTCCGGCGTGACCTCGGTCGACTATCCGGCGGTGGCGGCCGGGTTGCAGCAGCTTCCGATCAAGATTGCCACCGGCGATGTGCACGGAGCGCACGCGGTCGCGGGGATCTGAACAATCAGCTCTCCCCGCTGGTGAAGATGGCTGCCGGGGTGGATTTCAAGACACTCTCGCGGCTGGTGGCGATGGTTCCGGACCCGTCCGGCACGGCCGCGATCGCCGCGCTGGTGCTCGATCTGCTCGGCAACGTCGATGTGATTCGCTTGGCCCGCAATGTCGGTGAGATTCAGGAAATCGCCTGGTCGGTGGCCGAAAGCGGGAACGTGCTCGAGCTGTCTCGGCTGATGCCGGTGGCGGTGGAGCTGGCGCAGGTGGCTCTCGGCGTGCTCACCCCGGGCCAGAAGATGAGTCCCGATCAACTGCACGATCCGGGCGATCCGATCGGCTCGCTGATGGCGGTGCAGGCACAGGACAGTGATCTGGCCGGCCTGGGCCAATCGGTGATGACGCTGGCGAGTAGTGACGGTGCGGCAGAGCTGGGGCAGCTGGTGGCCGAAGGATTCACCGCGGCGAGTTTCTACGCCTCGAACTCGCACATTGCGTATCCGAGCTGGTCCCCGGATGGGAAGGACAACGCGATCGACACGATGGTGAACGTTTTCGCCAAGGCGATCGGCTGACGCCGGGCGGTCCTGGTCAGCGGGTGGTGCCGCTGCCAGGACCGGGAGCCTTCCACTAACGCGACATCCGACCTCGGGCGGGCGGATGCGAAGTCACTCACGTGCATGGCCTGGGCGGGCTAGCGACAAGCACTCATGCAAAGGGGGTGAGAACGTGGCTTCTTCGACGACGAAAATTTCGCTAGCAGCCAGCGTCGTGGCCCTGATGGGTGCGCTGGTGATGTGCGGCAGCGACAATCCCGATCCGGACAACTGCCTGCCGACGCAGGGACCGTCCCGGTCACCGAACAACCTGCGTGCTGCCACCGGCAAGAAGGTGCAGCCGATGGTCACCGGCACCTACACGTTCACCTCCGGTTTCGGCCCGCGCTGGGGTACCTCGCACAACGGCATCGACCTGGCAGCACCGATCGGTACGCCCTTCTATGCACCGATCGACGGAATCGTTGTTGCAGCAGGAGATTCCGGCGCGAGCGATGAGAACGGTTTCGACAACT